>CAZJRV010000276.1:245-3338 GCA_964548235.1 uncultured Verrucomicrobiota bacterium | reverse complement strand
CCAGCTCAAAGCTCTCGATGCGCGCGGCCAGTTCCTCCTCAAACGGGTTGGCCTCGAAATGGTTTTGGTTGAGCGACTTCAGCAGGTCAAGCTGCCGCCGTTGCTGCGCGACGTTCATTTCTTTCGGGCGTTTGAGGTTGTCGATGGGTTCGCCGGTGGGCCGGAAGTGGGTGCCCTGGTAAACGCTCGGCAAAAAGCCCGCGCCCCAGTTTGCCGCGTGGCCCTTGGGCAGCCCGCGCCCCTTGGGGTCGCTCATGGTCACAAACGCCGGCAGGTTTTCGCTTTCGCTGCCCAGCCCGTAGGTCAGCCACGAGCCCACGCACGGATACCCCATACGCGGCAACCCGCAGTTCATCATAAACAGCGCCGGCGAATGGTTGTTGCTCTCCGTGTGGCCCGAGTGGATGAACGCCATTTTGTCCACGTGCTGCGAGAGGTGAGGGAAAATCGATGACACATGCTTGCCGCACTGGCCGTGCTGCTTGAACTCAAACGGGCTCTTCATCAGCCCGCCAACCGCGTTCGAGAAAAAACCGGTGAACTTGTCAAACCCCTCCAGCGCCTGCCCGTCGCGTCGCTCCAGTTCCGGCTTGTAATCAAACGTATCCACATGGCTCGGCCCACCGTTGATGAACAGCCAAATGACCGCCTTCGCTTTGGTTTTGAAATGCGGCTGCTTCGCCGCCAACGGATTCGCGGCCGCCAAGCCTTCCCGCTGCAGCAAGCTCGCCAACCCCAGTGAGCCAATACCCATGCCGGCCCGCTTGAGCATTTGGCGCCGGTTGAGTGGATTAATTATTTTCATCGCACGTAAATAAACTCATTCAATCCAAAGAGTACCTGCGCGAAGTCGGCGAGGGCGAGGTTGCGGGCGTTTTTTGGATTGGCGGATTCGTATGATTTTTGCTGGGCCTCAATGAACGCTGAAATGGATTCTGTTTCACGTGCGGTGGGTTTGCGGTTGATGACGGTTTGGAATCCAAGCGCCACGGCGGCGGCGTTGTCGGGCTGTTGCTCAAATTGCACGGCAAGCGCGAGGGCGGCTTCGCGGACTTGGGCGTTGTTCAAGAACATCAATGCCTGCGGGGCGATGATGGTGGCGGGGCGATCACCCTGGCTCACCAGCGGCTCAGGCGAATCGAAGAGCTGCATGGAGGAAATGAGTTTGCTGCGCTTGATCATGAAATAAATGCTGCGGCGTTTCATGCGCTCGTCCAGCGTGCCGGGGCCGAACATGCGCGCATCGAGCAGCCCGCTGACTCTCAGTAGGCTGTCGCGAATGGCTTCCGCTTCCAGGCGGCGTGGCGTGCGGCGCCAGTGCAATTTGTTGGCGGGGTCCACCTTCAACTTGGCCGGGTCAAACGCCGCGCTTTGGCGGTAGGTGGCACTCATCACGATCTGCTTGTGAAGAGGCTTAAGCCGCCAGTTGCTGGCGATGAGTTCGCTGGCCAGCCAGTCGAGCAACTGCGGGTGAGTGGGCAGCTCGCCCTGCAGGCCGAAGTCATTGGGCGTGTTGACGATGCCGCGCCCGAGGTGATGTTGCCAGAGGCGATTGGCCATCACACGCGCGAGCAGATGTCCCGCGCCGTGCTCGGTGTCAGTGATCCAGCTGGCCAGTGCGCGCCGGCGGTAGCTGGTGCGCCAATCCTTTGGGGCGGGTTGTTGCCAAGCGGTCTCGTTTTTGCCGTCGCGCATGAGCACCTGCAGGAAACCCTGCGAAGCCTCGCCGTCCTTTTGGTTTGCGTCGCCGCGTTTCAGGAAATAGGTCTGCTTGTAAAAGTGCGGGAAGCCGCGGCCGTCGGCGTGGTGTTTGGTGGGCTTGAAGCCTTCGGTGGTGACTTGCACCTTGGTGAGCTTGGGCTTTGGCTTGGCGGCGAGGTGGGTTTGCACCGCGGAATTCAGCCTGGCCCATTCGGCGTCCTGTGTTCGGAACAATTTCAGCAGGTCCGCGCGCTGGGCATCGTTTAGTTGATCGGCTCCACCGGCCTGCCGTACGGTTTCCAGCAGCGCGGCTAGCGAGGCGGTGCGCGCGTTGCCCTTGATGGCCACGGGCTTGGGCGCGGCACTCACGGCCAGGCGCGGGCGGCCAAAGGTGTGGCTGGTGTTCACGAAGAAATCCATCTCGATGGTCAGCACTGTGCCGCCCTCGAAACCAACCGGCTTGGAAAATTCAAACACCGCAGCCTGTTCCTTACCGATGCCGCCGAAGTCTACGGCCCAGCCGGATTTCTTTTTGTCCGCATCAATGGAACTGGCGACGGACAACGCACCTTTGTTTTGCTGATGCGTGGCCTTGGGGTTCACAAGCTTGACCGGCACGCGCGCGCCGCCTTTCTTGGGGGCGGCAAATACGCGCAGGTCGCTCAAGGCGAAGTTGCCATTAACGGCGCGGCCGGGGCCGTTGCGCACCATCGATTGATGCGTCAGAGCCTCGATGCGCAGGGCGTTCAAGCCCATGGCGGCCACCTCGGCGGTGAGCACCCAGCGATCGCTGACGGGGTTTTTTCCAGATAACAGGAATGAGCCGTCGGCTTGTTTGGTGAACGTGGCGCCGTCCAGCGACTTGGGCTGGAGGTGGTCGAGGATTAGCCAGTCTTGCGCGTTGCCGATTTGTTTGGGCGGATTCTTCGCCCATACGGCGAAACGATTGGGCAGTTCCTCTTTTTCAAATTTGGCCAGCGCGGTAGTTAGCGGAGTGTGTTCCTTTTCCCATTTGGCCAAGGCGGCAGCGTTGGCTTCGGGATCGATTTCCAGATCGATCTCGCTGCGGATGGTTGTGGCGAAGGTGTTGATGAAGCGGTAGTAATCGCGCACGGGGATAGGATCGAACTTGTGATCGTGGCAGCGCGCGCAGCCGATGGTGAGGCCGAGCATGGCGGTGCCGGTGGTGTTGGCCATGTCATCGAGTTCATCGTAACGGGCGGATTCGAATTCCTTTTCGGTAAGCTGCGTGGGGAACACACCCGCACCGAGGAAGCCGGTGGCCATCATTGCGAGCGGGTTGTCCGGGGCAAACTCATCGCCGGCGATCTGCCATTTCACAAACTGATCGTACGGCATGTCGGCATTGAGCGCCTTGATGACGAAATCTCG
>CAZJRV010000276.1:0-235 GCA_964548235.1 uncultured Verrucomicrobiota bacterium | reverse complement strand
TAATAATATGCTATACAAAACAGCGCTAAGATTACGACATCTCGGTAGTGGTAAGCGTGCGGCCGGTTGTAATCCTGCTCGAATCCGTGGCTCTCGGCAAAGCGCGCGACATCGAGCCAATGGCGCCCCCAGCGTTCACCGTAATGTTTGGAGGCGAGCAGGCGGTCGACGAGATTTTCGAGTGCGGATTGACGGTTGACGATTGAGGCTTTGAGAAAGTCTTCGACCTCTTTCG
>CAZJRV010000275.1:0-3346 GCA_964548235.1 uncultured Verrucomicrobiota bacterium | reverse complement strand
GGCCGGTGCTGAGTTTTGTGGAAAAATTTAGGGATGAATTTGAAGCGAAAGCGAATTAGATGCCCGAAGAATCCAAAACCGAAGAGCCGCCTGTGATCGAAACCATCACCGTCAAGGTTGATGGCAAGGAGATCGATGTGCCCAAGCTCACGCCGGATTGGCAGGGCAATCCCGTCCCGACCACGGTTTTGCAGGCTTGCAAGCACGCGGGCATCGAGATCCCGCATTATTGTTATCACCCCAAGCTGCCGGTGGCGGGCAACTGCCGGATGTGCCTCGTGCACGTGGGAATGCCCGGCCGACCGGGGCCCGATGGCAAGCCGCCGATGAATGAGGACGGCACGCTGAAGATTGACCCGATGGTGTTGCCGTACGAACGCGAAACACCCAAGGGCGTCATCGGCTGCGCAACGAATTTGATTCCGGGAATGGAAATTTATGCGAGCAGCCCGGAAACAAAAGAGATGCGCGAGACGGTGCTCGAAAGTTTGCTCATCAATCATCCGCTCGACTGCACGATTTGCGATCAAGCCGGCGAATGCAAGCTGCAGGAATACAGCATGGAACACGGCCAAGCCGAGAGCCAGTTTGCCGAGCAAAAAGTTCATAAACCCAAAGCCGTGGACCTCGGCCCGCGCATCATGCTGGATGCCGAGCGGTGCGTTTTGTGCACGCGCTGCATTCGCTTCAGCGCGGATGTTGCGGGCGACGACGCACTCGGCATTGTCAATCGCGGCAGCTACAACACCATCGCCACTTTTCCCGGCGCGCCGTTTGATAATAATTACACGCTGAACACCGCGGACATTTGTCCGGTCGGCGCGCTCACTTCCAAGGATTTCCGATTCCAAATGCGCGTGTGGTTCATGAAGGAAACCAACAGCCTCTGCGCCGGCTGTGCGACCGGCTGCAATACGGTCATCGGCTCTCGTGAAAACAAAATGTACCGCCAGGAGCCACGCGAAAACGATGCAGTCAATGGCCCGTGGATGTGCGATTCCGGCCGCTTAAATTATAAATGGATTGGCAGTGAGAAGAGATTGAAGGAAATCAGGAATCAGAATTCAGAAGACAGAAGTTGGGAGGCGGTCATCGCA
This sequence comes from uncultured Verrucomicrobiota bacterium, assembly GCA_964548235.1. Classification (GTDB taxonomy): domain Bacteria; phylum Verrucomicrobiota; class Verrucomicrobiia; order Limisphaerales; family UBA1100; genus JACNJL01. The sequence goes on along the minus strand of CAZJRV010000275.1, from coordinate 2,249 downwards.
GCGATTGGCGGGAAGCTCGAAAATTCAACGTCCGGTTCGGTGGCAATTGTGGCTTCGGCGCGCCAGACGAATGAGGAACTTTATTTGCTGAAAAAACTGGCCGACAAATTTGAGGCCATCACCGATTCCGTGCCGCGCAATGGCGAGGGTGATCATCTCCTGATGAACGCCGACAAAAACCCCAACAGCAACGGCACGCGCCTCATCGGTATCGCCGGCGAAACGCTCGGCGCAAATCTGCCGGCCATTGCCGAAGGCATCGAAAACGGCACGATCACGACGCTCATCGTCTTCGGCGAAGATGTCACCCAACACGGCATTAGCGAATCGCTTTTGGAAAAACTGGAGCTGCTAATCGTGAGCGACATTTTCCCCAACGCCACCACGGCCAAGGCGCATTTTCTTTTGCCCGGCTGCGCGTTTGCCGAGAAGCGCGGCACGTTTACAAACACGAAAGGCCGCGTTCAAAAATTTATGAACGCCCTCGATGCCCCCGGCAATGCCCACGCGGAATGGGAGTTTCTGCACGAGCTGGTGGAAAACGCAACCGGCCAAAACGGCTTCAGCACCATCGAGGGGTTGTTCAATCAAATGGCTGCTGAAGTGGGGGCCTTCAATGCAAAAGATCTGAACTGGGCCGCGTTGGGCGACACGGGCGTGACCGTGGAAATTTAAATGACCGACTGGTTCAACAACCTCACTCCGAACGAGCAGTTCGCAATATTCAGTTTACTGAAGATTGTGATCGCAGTGTTCGCTGTGGTGTTGCCGATGGTGGCCTATTCGGTGATGGCCGAGCGGCGCATTTCGGCGTGGATCCAGGACCGCATCGGCCCAAACCGCGTTGGCCCGTGGGGCTTGTTGCAGCCGGCGGCGGATGGGCTGAAATTCATCCTCAAGGAAGACTTCACGCCGGCGTATGCGCGAAAGGCATTCTTCTGGCTGGCACCGGCGGTGGCGATGGTGCCGGCGTTGTTGACGCTGGCGGTGATTCCATTTGGCTCTCAAATTGGCTCACAAAAAGCCGTCATCGCCGACCTCAATGTTGGAATCCTATTCACATTGGGCATTGTGAGCCTTGGGGTGTATGGCATTGTGCTGGCGGGCTACGCTAGCAATTCCAAGTATCCATTTCTCGGCGGCTTCCGCAGCAGCGCGCATATGATCTCGTACGAAATCGCGATGGGCATGAGCGTGATCCCGGTGTTTATGCTGGTGGGTGATCTCAATTTGTCGGCGGTGATTGATTATCAAAAAAGCGGCGCGTGGCTGATCCTCAAGCAGCCAATTGCGTTTGTGATTTTTCTGGTGGCGGCCTTCGCGGAAACCAATCGACTGCCCTTCGATATGCCTGAGGCAGAAACGGAATTGGTCGGTGGCTATCACACCGAATACAGCTCGATGAAATTCGCGCTGTTTTTCCTCGGCGAATACGCAGCGATGATCGCCGTGAGCGCGATGATGGTGGTGTTCTTTCTCGGCGGTTGGACGCTCCCCTTTGCCGGCCTCAACGAAACGGCCACCTCACTTGGCATGGGGCTCTTGCAAGTGGGTATTTTCATCGGCAAACTGCTGCTGTTTATGGGGCTGTTCATTTGGGTGCGCTGGATGCTGCCGCGCTTTCGATACGACCAACTGATGGACATCGGCTGGAAACGCTTCGTGCCGCTGGCGCTGGCAAACATTGTGGTGACGGCGATTTACCTGTATTTGACCCACGGAAAATAAAATGGCAATCAAAGTCCAACGCGTAAAACTGAGCCTCTGGGAACGCCTGTTCATTCCCACGTTGTGGAATGGATTCAAGGTCACGCTCGGCCATTTTTTCTCATTCAAAAAATCAAAAGTTTACGCGGACAAAAACAAGGACAACAAATTCAAGGCCACGCTCAGTTTTCCGGAAGAACTTTGGACCGTGCCCGAGGGCTTTCGCGGCGCGCCCTATCTCGTGAGCGATCAGGATGCCGCCACCAAATGCGTGAGCTGCCAACTCTGCGAATTTGTGTGCCCGCCCAGGGCCATCCGTATCACGCCGCCCGGTGAAGATGGCGAGGGCGCCCATCGCGAGGGCGCGGAGAAGATGCCCAAGGAGTTCGAGATCGATATGCTTCGCTGCATCTTCTGCGGCTATTGCGAGGAAGTCTGCCCCGAGGAAGCCATCTTCCTCGCCAAGGATTATTACGAAGGATACGATGAGCAAACGATGCGCCGTGACTACGCCCTCACCGGCAGCAATCGCGAGGAAATGA
>CAZJRV010000274.1:0-3347 GCA_964548235.1 uncultured Verrucomicrobiota bacterium | reverse complement strand
CGGTGACGTGCACGAGGCCTTCCACGCCCGGCTCGAGCTCTACAAACGCGCCGTAGGAAACAAGGTTGACGACCTTGCCCTTGATGGTGGTGTTGACCGGGTACTTGCTCTCGATGAGTTCCCACGGGTTTTGGGATTTCTGCTTGAGGCCGAGGGAGACGCGCTCCTTGTCTTTGTTGATGTCCAGCACCACCACGTCGAGCTCTTCGCCGACGGTCACCATTTCGCTGGGGTGATTGATGCGGCCCCAGCTCATATCGGTGATGTGCAGCAGGCCGTCGAGGCCGTCGAGGTCGATGAACGCACCGAAGTCGGTGATGTTTTTCACCACGCCCTTGCGGACGTCGCCGGGGGTCATGTGGTCGAGCATCTCGGCGCGCTTGGCTGAGCGTTCCTCCTCGATCAACTCACGGCGGCTGAGCACAATGTTCTGCCGCTCCATGTTGAGCTTCACGATTTTAAACTCAAACTTCTGACCCACCAACGCTTTGAGATCCTTGGGCGGCATGATGTCCACCTGTGAGCTGGGCAAGAACGCCTCCACGCCGATGTTGACGATGAGGCCTCCCTTCACGATTTCCTTGATGCGGCCGGGGATTACGCCGCCTTCCTGGCAAATGGAATTGATCTTGTCCCAGTTCTTCTTAAACTGCGCGCGCTCGTGGCTCAGCTCCACCATGCCATCGCGATTCTCCAGCACCTCGATCAGCACCTCGATTTTGTCGCCGACTTCCGGCCGGTCGTCTTCATCAAATTCATTTAACGAAACCGATCCCTCGCTCTTGAAATTAATATTCACGAGCACTTCCTTGGATCGAATCTCGATGACTTCACCCTCAATAATTTCGCCCTCGGCAAAGCTCATCGTGCTTTGCTTCATGGCCTCTTCCATCGTCAGCATTGGCTGTTTCCTCTTTTGGATCACCGAACCCGAATGGGAACGGTATCTGGATAACCGATCCCGAAATGGGGGCGGCTTCAGAATACCCGCGGTTTTTCAGGGAAAAAATGCGCCCTGTCGCGCGGGATTTTGGTTAATAACGTGTTAACATTTCGTGGCCGCAATTTCGACTCCTGCACTCACAAAAGTCAGGCGGACGGGGAAGATACGCCTCCCCCAAGGCATTGCAAGCGAAAATGTGAAGAAAAATGACACCCGCCAAATCCTGCCCAAAACCCCCGTTTTACCCCACCAAATCCAACAACGTGCTCGCCACTTCGTCATCCACCCGTTCCAACATCCGTGCCAACTGCGCCTCATGCCGAGCCGTCAGCCGTTGCACCTGCGAATCCACCGCCGAAAGCCCCGCCGATCGCACCGAAAAATCCAGACGCGCCAAAGCGTCCCCGCGCAATTGCTGCGCCGAATGCGACATCGATCCTATCCCCGGGAAATCCATCATCCATGACTCCGGCCCGTCCCGATCCATCGCGACGGTGAATGCACACTAGTATAACTATCGGCAGCAAACGCTCAAACTTGAGTCAAACCGACCGCCCAAATTTCTTTTCCAGTTCCGGATAGCTCATCTCGATCAAGGTCGGTCGGCCGTGCGGGCAAGTGTAAGGCATCGTGCAGCGGCGCAGGTCTTCGAGCAACTTTTCCAGCTCCGGCCCGGCGAGGGCGTCATTGGCTTTGATGGCCTGTCGGCAGACGGTCATGATCACCATCGCCTCGCCCAAGCGCATGGAGTTTACTCCCGCCCCGGCCGCCTTGAGTTCGTCGATCAAGGTGAGCACAAAATTTTTGGTGTCCTTCACCTTCACGAAGGGCGGCAGCGCATCGAGCAGAAACGTGCGTTCGCCAAAGGCGCTGATGCCCACGCCCAAACGGCTGAGGGTCTCCACTTGTTCCGTGACAAATTGCGCATCCGTTGCCGACAATTCTACTGTCTCCGGCAACAGCAATTTTTGTGAAGCCGTTTCCTCGCGTTGCATTTGTTCCAGCAATTGCTCGTACAAAACCCGCTCGTGCGCCGCATGCTGATCCATCAGCACCAGCCCGCGATCGGATTCGAGCACGACGTAAAGTTTGCCAACGACGCCGAGGATTTTGAGCGGGACTTTTAGAAGAGGCGGGCTGGGGGGAGTAGGGGGTGGGGAATCAGGGGTAGTGGGGGGTGGTTGAGAGTTGAGGATTGGGGCTTGAGGGACAAGGGCCGCGGCATCTTCCTTGTGGACGGGAGAGGGTGGGGTGCTAAAGCCCATATCCAACGACTTTTGTTCCGTCAACGGCTCCGCTGAGACATCCGTGGCTTCCAAGCCGAAACTTCCCGCAACGGCAGATTCTATCTTCTGACTTCTATCTTCTAACTCCTGCGAATGAAAATTCGCCAATCCTTCCTTTACCGCTTCGGCCACAAACCGCCGCACCTCGCGCTCGCGGTGAAACTTCACTTCACGCTTGGCCGGATGAATGTTGACGTCTACCTCCGCCGGTTCGATCTCGAGGAACAAACAGCACACCGGATATTTCCCCTTCATTAACGCCGTGTGATAGCCCTCGCGCAGCGCCATCCCGAGCCCCACGTTGTCGATGGGGCGTTGGTTCACGAAGACGTGCTGATGCTCGCGATTGCTGCGGCTCACACCCGGCGCGCCGATGAATCCCCACACGCGGCACGCCTTGGGCGGCGCATCGTCTTCATCAAAGGGACGCCGATCCAGCTCGCCTGCGCAATCGATTTCAATCAACCGCAACCCCTCGCCCCACAAGGCGCGCAGCCGACGTTCCAGCGCCGCCGCGCCCGTGCCGCCCTCCGCCAGCAGCCGCCACACTTCGCGGTCATTATGCCGCAGCGTGAAGGCCACTTCCGGATGCGCCAGTGCCATCAGCGTCAGCGTGCGCTGTACGTGCGCGCGTTCGGTTTCTTCCGTGCGCAAAAACTTTCGCCGCGCCGGCAGATTAAAAAACAACGACCGCACCTCCACTGCCGTGCCCACCGCCGCGCCGGTGTCTTTCACTGCCATCATCTTGCCGCCATTGACGGCGATCTCCGTGCCGCCCTCCGCTTCCGCCAAACGTGAGGTGAGCGTAAACCGGCTCACGCTCGCGATGCTCGGCACCGCTTCGCCGCGAAAGCCCATCGTGCCGATGGAGGCGAGATCCTCCGCGCACGTGATCTTGCTGGTGGCGTGGCGCTCGAGGCTCATCAGCGCATCATCGCGGCTCATCCCGTGTCCATCATCCGTCACGCGAATGAGGCTGCGCCCGCCGGCCTTCACCTCCACCTCAATCTTGGTCGCGCCCGCGTCCAAGGCATTTTCCACCAACTCCTTCACCACGCTGGCCGGGCGCTCCACCACCTCGCCGGCGGCGATCTGGTTGGCGACGATTTCTGGAAGCA
>CAZJRV010000273.1:0-3357 GCA_964548235.1 uncultured Verrucomicrobiota bacterium | reverse complement strand
AATCACGTCGACGACGAATTGGCCGGTGGCTTTCAAACGATGCGCGATCATAAATTGCTCGACCTCGCCAATCGCAAAGGAAAAGCGCCCGGCGGCTACCAAAGCAGCCTGCCCGAGGCGCGCTTGCCGTTTATTTTTATGAACGCCGTCGGCCTGCAGCGCGATGTGGAAACGTTGCTGCACGAGGCCGGTCATGCCTTTCACACGCTTGCCGCGCAGGGTGAGGACATCCACCATTATCAACACGCGCCGCTGGAATTTTGCGAAGTGGCCTCGATGAGTATGGAGCTGATTGGCAACGAGCATCTCGAGGAATTTTATGGCGAGGAAGAAGCCACCCGTGCTCGGCGCGAACATCTCGAAGGCATCATCACCATCTTCCCGTGGATCGCCACCGTTGATGCCTTTCAACATTGGATTTCCACGCACCCTGAACACACCCGTGAAGAACGCGATGCCCATTGGATGTCCTTGCGCGCGCGATTCGGAGGCGATATCGACTGGGCCGGCCATGAACAATCCGAAATCAAATTGTGGCACCGGCAGCTGCACATTTTTCTCTTCCCGTTTTATTATATCGAGTACGGCATCGCGCAGCTGGGTGCATTGTGGGTTTGGAAAAACAGCAAAGGTGACCGCGCCAAAGCGCTGGCCGATTACAAAAACGCCCTCGCACTGGGCGGATCGCGGCCCTTGCCGGAGCTGTTCCAGGCCGCTGGCGCGCCTTTCAGCTTCGACACTGAAGCCTTCAAGCCGCTGATTGAACTGGTGCAAACCGAGCTAGCTGCGTTAAAGTAACGCGTGCTTGATGACAGGTCATACATGCGCGAGCCGGATTGGCAACCGGAAACCGCGCACGGCGGCACCCCCATGTGGGGATGGATCATCATGGCCAATGTGCTCTGCTATATTTTGCAGTACACGGTAAAGGGGTTTTACTCAAACCTGGCGTTATATCCGGAATTGTTAAAACAAGGCCACGTCTATCAATTGCTCACTTTTCAGTTTCTTCACGGCGATCTCTTCCACATCATCATTAACTGCCTGATGATTTGGATGATTGGCAAGCCCATCGAAGCGGCTCTTGGAAAACGGCGCCTACTTTCGCTTTATTTGCTTTCCGGCATCGCAGGCGGATTGATCCAATGCGGCTTGGCGTGGACAAATATCAATCCAACCGGCGGGGTGGTTGGCGCGTCAGCCGGCGTCTTTGGCCTCATCGCGGCTTTCGCAGTTTTACAGTGGAATCGTGAGATGACCATTTTATTGATGTTCATCATCCCCGTTCGCATTCGCGCAAAATATTTACTCATCGCGCTGGCGGTCATAGGTTTTTTAGGCGTATTAACCCAGAGACAAGTCGTGGAAAGCAAAGGGGCACTTGTGGCGCACGGTGCGCACTTGGGTGGATTGTTGGGCGGAGTACTTTTCATCCTCGCCTTTGTGCAGGGCGGCACTTGGGCCGGCGCGGAACCGTGGTGGCAACGTATGCGCGGGCGATGGGAAACGCGTAAAGTGGTGACCATCGAAGGTGGCGCACGCGCCTATACGCGTGACGGTTCGCGCAGCAAAGCGCGAAAAGTGGAGTTCGCGGAGGAAAACATCGACTCAATTCTCGACAAGATTTCCGAGCAAGGCATGGACAGCCTCACCGACAAAGAACGCGAAGCCTTGGCAAAAGCCGCCAAAAATTAACCGTGAACGACTTGCGCTCGACGCGACCCCTTTCCTGTTTTATTCTTCGCGCAGATGATACCGCGCTATTCACGCCCCGAGATGCGGGCGATTTGGACTGACGAAAACAAACTCGACCTCTGGCTGCAAATCGAAATGCACGCCAGCGAGGCCCTCGTGAAAGAGGGCATCGTGCCCAAGGCGGACTTCGCGAAGATGAAGGCCGGCGCGAAGAAATGCTTTGCCAATCTTCCCGCGCTCGTCCGGCGGCAGAAAAAACTTGAGCGGACGCTCAATCACGATGTCATCGGTTTCACCACGGCGGTGGCCGAGAAAATCAATCACAAGGCCAGCCGCTGGCTGCATTTTGGGCTGACTTCGAGCGACATCGTGGACACCGCCTTTGCCGCGCAAATGAAACAAAGCGCGGAAATCCTCATCGCCGACGTGAAGCAAGTCCGCAAGTCCATCGCCAAGCAGGCGCGTAAACATAAGTTCACCCCGTGCATTGGGCGCAGCCACGGTATTCAGGCGGAGCCGACCACGTTTGGTTTGAAAATGGCACTGATGTACGATGAATTTGGCCGGGCACTCCAGCGCTTGGAGCGCTGCAAGGAAGTGGCGTCCATCGGCAAGCTTTCCGGCGCGGTGGGCACCAACGCGCACTTGCCGCCGCGCGTGGAGAATTATGTCTGCAAAAAACTTGGCCTTAAAGTCGCGCCGCTCGCCACGCAAGTGGTGCAGCGCGACAACCACGCCGAGTTTCTTAACGCCATCGCTGTGGTCGGCGCCAGCATCGAACGTTGGGCGGTGGAGTTTCGCCACTTGCAACGCACCGAAGTGCTGGAAGCCGAGGAGCCCTTCACCCAAGGCCAAAAAGGCAGCAGCGCCATGCCGCACAAACGTAACCCCATCACGTGGGAACGCCTCAGCGGTTTGTCGCGCGTGTTGCGCGGCAACGCCTTGGCCGCGATGGAGAACGTGGCGCTGTGGCACGAGCGCGACTTCTCCCACAGCAGCGTCGAGCGCATTATTTTCCCAGATTCCTGCACACTGCTCGATTACATGTTTTCACTCCTCCAACGCATGATGGACGGCTTGAATGTGTACCCGAAAAATATGCAGAAAAATCTCGGCCTCAGCCTCGGGATGTGGAACAGCCAAACCGTCCTGCTCGCCCTCATCCGCAAAGGACTCACCCGCGAGTTGGCATATTCTCTGGTGCAAGCCGCCGCGATGGAAACGTGGGCCGTAAAACACGCCGGACGTGATGACGCAAATTTTCTCGATCAACTGATGGATGATCCCAACGTGGCGGAACATTTCAAAGCCGGCGAGCTGGAGAAACTCTGTTCAGTGGAGTTCCACCAAAAAAACATCAATGCGCGCTTCAAGAAACTCGGGCTCTAATTATCCCGCTTCAACAAATACTCAGCGATGGCTTCGAGCGCAGTGGCTTTGCCTTTGAAGGGCTTGAGGGCGGCGAAGGCTTTGGCGGTGAGTTGCTCGGCGATCTTCTTTGATTTTTCCAAACCGACAATCGCTGGGTAAGTGGCCTTGGCGGTGGCTTGGTCTTTGCCGGCGGTCTTGCCGAGTTGCGCGGTGGTTTGGGTGCAGTCGAGGATGTCGTCGATGACTTGGAAGGCGAGGCCAACATGGTAACCGAAATTTGAAAGTGCCTTG
>CAZJRV010000272.1:0-3368 GCA_964548235.1 uncultured Verrucomicrobiota bacterium | reverse complement strand
CGCGTACAAATAATATTGCACGTTAAACTGCACCCACGGATCGCCCTTCGATTCCAGCCCGCACTCGAAGGTGGATTGCTTGATATCGCTGGGCTTCCGCGGCGCAAGAATGGCCGAGAGGATCAGCGGCCCACAGGCAAAGCCCACCGCCATCACCGCCATCACCGCCAGCAGCAGATATTGGGCATACGGCGTCGGCGCGGACGCGTCGGCAAATAGCAGAATGGTTTGCACCTCTATTGTTTCGTCCGCCCTCGGCAGACGCGCGGTTTGTAGCACGCCGCCTCCGAATGAAAAGCCCGATTTGTTCACTTTCCGCTCAAACGGCACATACTGCGCGTACCGCTTGAAAGCCCCGCCCCGCCCTGCTACCTTCCGCGCCATGCGAATTCTATCCGGCATCCAACCCTCCGGCGCGCTGCACATTGGCAACTATTTCGGCATGATGCAGCCGGCGATGGAATTGCAAAATGAAGGTGAGGCGTTTTATTTCATCGCCGACTACCACTCAATGACCTCCCTCTTCGATGCCGAGGCCCGCCGCAAAAACACCCTCGACGTTGCCCTCGATTTCCTCGCCTGCGGCCTCGACCCCGCCAAAGCCGTCTTCTTCAAACAAAGCGACGTCCCCGAAGTCACCGAGCTCACCTGGCTGCTCACCACCCTCACCCCCATGCCAATGCTCGAGAATTGCCACAGCTACAAGGACAAGCTCGCCAAAGGCCTCAAGCCCAACCACGGCCTCTTTGCCTACCCCGTGCTGATGGCGGCGGACATCCTGATTTACGACAGCAACGTCGTCCCCGTCGGCCGCGATCAAAAACAGCACGTCGAAGTCACACGCGACATCGCCGGGAAATTCAACCAACAATACGGCGAAACCTTTGTCATCCCCGAGCCGCGTATCCAGACCGAAGTCGCCGCAGTCCCCGGCACCGACGGCCAAAAGATGAGCAAGAGCTACGACAACACCATCGAGATTTTTGGCGACGAAAAGCCCCTGCGCAAAAAAATTATGCGCCTCGTCATGGACAGTCGCCCCCCCGAAGAACCCAAACCCGACGCCGACCAAAACATCGCCATCCAATTATTGAAACTCGTTGCCCCCGCCGATACCGCCAGCGAAACCGAAACCCAACTCCGCGAAGGCGGCCTCGGCTACGGTGACCTCAAGAAAACCCTTTTCGAACACTACTGGGAATATTTTGCAGACGCCCGCGCCCAACGCGCCGAGCTGGAAAACAACCTCGATCACGTTACCCAAGTCCTCGCCAATAGCGCCCAAAAAGCCCGCGCCCTCGCCACCACCGTTCTGGATCGCGCGAAGAAGAATTGTGGTTTGAGATGATTCAAGCAGCCTTCACTGAAAAATTTTCTCGATGGTCTTGAGGTCGTTTTCGTCCATCCCGCCGGGGTGGTTGATGTGAAGGGTCTGGCAAATTTTTTGGCTTTCACAAAATTCAATATTGTCCCGATCATCATCCACAAAAATGGCGCGTTCAAAATGATGCCCGTATAATTGCATATGTTCGCGAATCAATTCTCCCTTGACGCTGTTTTTTTCGCGCATCAATTGACTGTCAGAGCCAAAGATTAATTCCCCTTCAAAAAAATCTGCTAGCCCGACTCGGCCGAGTGTTTCCCGAATGGCCGTGCTCCATCCAAACGAAACGATGGATAGGTCGATCCCGCGATCCTTGAGGCGGTCAAAGTGCCATTCCAGTTGCGCCAGCCTCGTGTCTCCACCGAATGCATCCACAAAGAACGGATCATCATAGGCGGACACATCCATCGCGCCGTGGGTCGCAATGTATAAATCCGTCGCGGCAAGCGTTTCATCGAAATCATAAAAAACCACGCCCGTATTTTTCATTCACCCAGGCCTTTCCGCCAGCTCGCTACTTCCTTCAAAATTTCCGCGCGCGAGCACTTGGGCCGCAGCACGAGGCGGGCGCAGTATTGGTATTCGCGGTTCACCTCGTATTTGGGCACGATGAATTGCCAGTCCCACGCGGGGTTGGTGGTTTGGAAATCTTTATTCATGCCGCCGCCGCTGGGGGAATGGGTAAGGCGGATGCCGTCGAGTTTTTCGAACATCAAAATGTAAACGAGGTCTTCAAAGTTGCCGTAATAAAACGGCGCGGCGTAACGCATACGGGAGAAGTTTTTGAAGAGCGCATCGCGGCTGTCTTTTTTCCACGTGAGTTGAAACTTGTCGGCGTGGTGCAGCACGGTGCTTTCGTCGTCGTGTTGTTGGGTGCAAAGCTGCATCCACATCTCCTCCTTGGGCCTCCAGCCGCCGCGGAAATAGAGGCTCTTGTCGATTGGCGCGTTGATGTAGCTGGCCCAGAAGAGGCCGAACCAGCCCCGCTCGTGCACGTGCTGGCGCGGGATACAGCGAAACTCCATATCAATATAATGCGGCGCGCGCAAGGTGAAGGTGGTCCAGCTTTCCATGTGGAAATTCGGCGTGGGCGGCTGGTGCAGCTCGGCGGTCGAGGCGTTGATTTTGCGAAAAGTCATCGGCGCGCGGCGCGGCTCAAAGAAAACATCGCGACCGCCAAACTCTGTTTCGCCATTAAATACGTGCTCGAGATTCAGCCCGGCGATGCCCGGCACAAATACGCTGCGCGTGCTCTGTTTGTGCCGGAGGCTCCACAAGCCGTTGTAACCGGCCCGGTGTTTTTCATGCGCGGCATTGTCGCCAATCACCGCCGTGAGGTCGCCCACTTTGAAGGTATCGTGTGCCATGGGCGGATTTTGCCAGTCATCCCATCTGATGCGAGTGAAAAAAGTTGCGCATTTGGCGTGAATGAGTAAGCTCCCCGGGTAGTCAAACAAAGCAATCCGGGGGCCGCTGGCGTCCGGGAATCCACTGAAAACCAATAAAAAGAAATATGAAAAAACTGTTAGCTCTCATTGCCATCGCGGTTCTCGCGGTGAACGTGCAGGCCGGTGAATACCCGGACATCAGCATCGGCGACCTCGAAAAGGCCATCAAGGCCGGCAAGGTGGTTGTGATCGACGTGAATGGCGCGAAGTCATTCAGCAAGCGCGGCCACATCCCCGGCGCGGTGTCCTTCACCGGCGCAAAGACTCTGGCCAAGCAACTCGAGAAAGCCGACAAGGACACTCTCGTGGTGGCCTACTGCGGCGGACCGAAATGCAGCGCCTACAAGCGCGGCGCCTCTGCGGCAGCCGACTTGGGCTTCAAGAATGTGAAGCACCTTTCCGCCGGCATCTCCGGTTGGATCAAGGCCGGTAAAGATCTCGAGAAGAACTAAAGTCTTTTCGACAGCCAAAAATCACAAGGCGCCCCCGGGCGTCTTTTTTTGTGGGACTTTTTTTGTGGGAAATAGGAGGGACGA
>CAZJRV010000271.1:0-3370 GCA_964548235.1 uncultured Verrucomicrobiota bacterium | reverse complement strand
GGAACGCCCACCACGCGCGGTCTTGTTTGGTGAAATTCGCCGCAAAAACCGGAATGCTGAGCAGACAAAAGAGAATTGCCGAGAGCGGTTTCATCGGCGAAATGGTAGCCTCAGGGTTGGAATTGCTCGAGAAAAAACTATCTGGGCAGCGCGGCGTGAACGGCGTTAAGCAGCGAAGATTTTTCTGCCGCATCCTGACCGAGTTCCCAAATCATCACGCCCGCGTAGCCTTGCCGAATCGCAAAGGCAGTCTTGCGTTGAATGGTGGTCGGGCCGTTGAAATGGAATCCACCGGCTTCATCAGCGCCCGGCTTGGGTCGATGTTTCCGGATTATCTCCGCATAAGTTGCTGTGGCGTCCTGCGAGTTGCGGCCATAGAACGGCAGGCCGAGCACGAGCTTGGTTTTAGGCGCCTTGCGCGATTCCCAATGCCGCAGTTCCTTTACCGCTCCGGCAAAGGGTGCGTGCGGTGTGCCTTGGTCGTAGGCCATCACGTGGATGCGGTCGATGAAGGGAAATGTGGCCGACTGAATGTGGTCGCCCCAGCCCGGCACCGCCACGGTGAGCCATAGCCGATGCGGCGAGAAGGCGCGCTTCAGTTCAATGAGCAGTTTCTGGTAATTGGCTATTTGCGCTGCGCCCTTGGGGTGTTCCCAGTCAATATCCGCGCCCTGCAGCTGATGCGCGCGAACGTAAGTCGTGAGGTTGCGGACAAACGCCGCGCGTGTCTTGGCGTTGAAGGTCATTGGCACAAAACCGCCGGAGAGATTCCAGCCGCCCACGCAGATATGCACGCGTGTGTTCTTGGCGTGGGCGAGTTGGGTGAGTTTTTTTAACACGTCGGGCTTCACTCGTGAGGTGTCCAGCGAGCCGTCGGCCTTGGGGGAGATGGAAAAGAAAATGATGTCGGTGAGTTTCTCAACCGGAAGTTTATCGATGGCACCCGCGCGGTAATGCGGTAGGTAGCCGGTGACCACGGGCTGAGCCGCATGCACATTGATGCAGGCTGCGATGATGAGCAGTAAGACGAGGCGCATGATTCAATCTCCAATGATTTTGACCAGTAACCGCTTGCGGCGTCGCCCGTCAAACTCGCCGTAAAAAATCTGCTCCCACGGGCCGAAATGCAGTCGCCCTTTGGTGATGGCCACCACCACTTCACGGCCCATCACTTGGCGTTTGAGATGCGCGTCAGCGTTGTCCTCGCCGGTGTCGTTGTGGCGATAGTGGTCCACTGGCTCATGCGGCGCGAGCTCCTCCAGCCACCGCTCGTAATCCGAATGCAACCCCGACTCATCGTCATTGATGAACACACTCGCCGTGATGTGCATTGCGTTCACGAGGCAAAGCCCCTCCGCGACTCCGCTCTGCTGGACCAGCGCCTCCACCTGCGGCGTGATGTTGATAAACGCACGGCGGGTCGGGACATCAAACCACAATTCTTCGGTGAGGTGCCTCATGTTTATTTGGCGATCACTGCGGCTATCGCGTCGCCCATTTCGGTGGTGCCGACTTGGCGGGCGTTGGGGTCGTCGGCGCTGAAGATGTCGCCGGTGCGGTGGCCGGCGGTGATGGCGGTGGCGACGGCGGCTTCGATGGCGGTGGCGGCTTCGGTTTCGTTAAAGCTGTGACGAAGCATCATGGCGGCGGATAGGATTTGGGCGATGGGATTGGCGAGGTCCTGGCCGGCGATGTCGGGCGCGGTGCCGCCGGCGGGTTCGTAAAAGCCGAAGGTGTGCTCGCCGCTGGTGGCACCTAGGCTGGCGCTGGGGAGCATGCCGAGCGAACCGGCTAGCGCGGCGGCTTCGTCGCTGAGAATGTCGCCAAAGAGATTCTCGCATAGCACGACGTCGAACTGCGTGGGGCGCAGCAGGAATTGCATCGCGGCGTTGTCCACGAACATGTGCTCAAGGGTGATGTCCGGAAAATCAACGGCGACTTTTGTGACCACCTCGCGCCAAAGCACGCCGTTCTCCAGCACGTTGGCTTTGTCGATGCTCATCACGTGCTTGCGCCGCAGTTGTGCGCTCTGGAAACCGACGTGGGCGATGCGTTCAATCTCGCTGGTGGTGTAAACCATCGTGTCGATGGCGCGCTGTTGGCCGTTGTCTAGCGTCTCTGTGATTTTGGGTTGGCCGAAATACATTCCGCCAGTCAGCTCACGCACGACGAGCAGATCAATGCCATCGCCCTGCCGCTCGGCCTTGAGCGGGCAGGCGTGCGCCAGCTCGGCGGGCAGTTTCACCGGGCGCAGATTGGCGAACAGGCCAAACTCCTTGCGCAAGGCCAGCAACGCCGCTCGTTCGGGGCGCTCTTCCTTGGGAATGGTCGGGTCGCGGTCGGGTAAGCCCACGGAGCCGAACAAAATCGAATCGCTCTCGCGACACAGCGCGAGCGTGTCATCCGGAAGCGCCTTGCCGGCGGCATCAATTCCCGCCCAGCCCACAGCGGCCTCGGTGACCTCCAGTTGAAATCCAAATTTGCCTTCAGCCGCGCGCAGCACCTTTAGCGCCTCGCGCACCACCTCCGGTCCAATCCCATCCCCCGCCAACGCGGCGATTTTATAAGTATGTTTACTCATTCGGTGCACGCACCATAGTGGCGACCAGCGGCAGGGTGAAGAAAATTATGGAAAACCGTCACCGGAAATGTGTGGCAAAAACTCATTGACCGCTCCCTCCTTGCGGGCCTACCTTTTTGGCGAACCCCTAACATTTAGGAAAACAGACTTATGAGTAAAATTGTTCCTCTTATTAGTTCCGGTACCAAAGGCCCGTTGGGCGTGCTGCATCTGCCGCGTTTGTGGCAAAAGGTGAGCCTCGAAGCAGCCGGCAAAATCGCCGACGGCTATGACAGCATCGGTGATGGCTATGACAGCATGGTCATTGCAGGCCTCGGCCTCGACAAGGAAGCCGTGAGTAGCTACATCACCAACGAGAAGCCGACGTACACGCAGTTTGAAGCGTGGATTTCGGCGCAGGACGGCGCGACGTTGGACGATGACGCCATCGGCGCGTTGAACGACTCCATCGCTGGCTACCCCCATGCCGCTGAAACCAAGGCAGAAATCCTCAGTGCCTGCGGCCTTGATTCCGGACCGGATGATGCAGTGAGCCTGAACAACCTCGACGACTGGCAGGAATTCCACGCCGCCGAGATTGCTGGCTAAATCGGAATCACAGAATCACGACGGCGCCCTCAAGGGCGCCGTTTTTTTGAGACACGGATTTTTTTGGAAGTTTTCATCCGTGAAAATCCGTGTCTGAAAACTACAGCACTTTTTTCAACGCCCGTCCCAGTCGGGCGATGCCCTCTTTAATATTAGGGATGCTACCGCTGCCGAAGCTGAGGCGCATATCGCGGTAGGGAT
>CAZJRV010000270.1:0-3416 GCA_964548235.1 uncultured Verrucomicrobiota bacterium | reverse complement strand
TCCCCTACTACCATTCCTTTGCGCGCCTCGATGCACTGCGCCACACCATCCTCATTCAAAATGTAAACGTGGCCGTTCAACATTACGCCGGAGCCGACCCGTTGCTTTTCGCGCGGACGCGTCCAGAGTTGGTGGGTCTTCGTCACGTCGCCCTTTCCGCCCGCGCGCACGCCCATCGCCGTGCCGCGAAAGCCGCCCATCGCCACCACAATGCCATTGCCATAAATCGGCGAAGTGTACACGAGCGGATTGAGCCCTTTGCAATCCCAAAGCTCACGGCCCTTCACGGGATCAAACGCCACCACGCGATTGGGATAAGTCATCAGCAATTGCGGCCCAGTTTTGCCCTCAATAAAAACCGGCGTGGTCCACGAGCCCACCCATTCGCCGCGCGCGCCGCCTTCTTTGGGAATACCCGAACTGCCACCGGGTTCGTCGTGCTGCCAAACTGTGGAACCATCTTTCAAACTCACAGCTATCAAAAACGTCCGCTCGCCCGGGCCAAAATTGAGGATGCACAAATCGCCGTGAATCACCGGCGACGCCGCATTGCCCCACACGTGATGCTGCACGCCGAGATCGCGACTCCAAATTTGTTTGCCCTTCATATCATAGCAGAACAACCCCGCCGAGGCGTGCGACACAATCACGAGTTTGCCATCCGTGACGGGCGAAGCGGAGCAGAAAGGATTGGTTCGATGCGTTGGCTCCTTCACTTTATATTCCACCTCCGATTTCCATAACTGCCGACCCGTGCGGCGATCAAAACAAATCAACTGTCGCAACCCCTGCGCCTCGATGGGTTGGGTGATAAAAATCTGGTTGCCCCAAACCACCGGAGAAGAATTCCCCCGCTCCGGAAGTGGCACGCGCCATTTGGTATTTTGGTTCACCGCCCACTTCGTGGGGAAATTTTTCTCTGCAGAAATCCCCGTTCCCAACGGCCCGCGCCAAGCCGGCCAATTATCCGCGTGAATATTCGTGTGAAAAAAAGAAGCCAAAAGCGCAAGCGCGCCAATCGTTCGGATCGCATTCATCCCGCAAGGCTAACGAAAAACAGAGCGGGGTCAATCAGGAAGCCGCAAGCAAAGGCGGCTCGCGCAAGCGATCATTGCGGACGCGCCAGTTGCGGTAGAGCTTCACTGGATTTTTCCAGATGAGAATCCCGACGAAAATGACGAAAAGCGAGAACACCAAAATCGGAATTACAACCGCTAACACAGCCGTTGCAACTGCGCCAACGCCCTCGGCGGTGGAGACCGCCCAATTGCCCATACCGCCGGTGAGGGCGGAAGAAGCGCCGCGAGTCACGGTGGTGGTGATCTGCACCGCGCCCGCCGCGCCACCGCCGGCAATGGCGGCCAGCGTCCATTTCAACCACGGGCTCATGTCGCCAAAAACCGAGGCGGAAGTCAGCGTTCCAGCCACCACCGCCACGGGGGCAGCGATGGTGTCCAGCGCGTTATCGAGCCACGGTATATAATAGGCACCCACTTCAAGCACCGCCGCGAGGCCAAACGACACCAGGGCGACATCCGAACTCATCCATGCAAATTCAGTGCCGAGATTCAAGTGCCCCGCCTTGGCCGCGATGGCGATGATGAGCGGCGGAATGAAAATGCGAAAGCCGCACGCCGCGCTAAGGCCCACGCCGACCATCACGCTCAAGATGATTTGCCATGTATCCATAGAGCTAATTTAACCTAAATCCACGATTTCACAAGTGGAATTGATTACAAACTGCCACGCGTTTTATAGTGGCGATTTAGTTATCGCGAATGGTCGCATCGAGTTGCGACTTGAATGCGGCAACCAATTGATCGTGGGCATTGTTGACATCTTTGTCCGTAAGCGTTTGCTCTGTGTTGCGATAGGTGAACGAATAGGCGAGACTCTTTTGGCCGTCGGGCACGTTTTTGCCACGGAAGACATCAAAGAGTTTCGTGCCGACGAGATTGGCGGGCTTGGCTTTTTTGACGACGGCGAGCACGTCCGCGTGTGTTACAGTCTCAGGCACAAGCATTGCGACATCCCGTTCGCTGGCGGGGAATTGCGGGAGCTGCTTGAAAGATTTGTTCGTCGTGCGGCGTTGCAGCAATAAGTCGAGGTCCAGCTCAGCTAGGTAAACGGCATCGCGCGCCTCGTATTGTTTGCCGAGCGGCGGCAGCAACTGACCCATTTGGCCGATGACATTTTTGCCCAATTTCAACTCAGCTGATTCGAGAAACAACGCCGTGGATTCCTTGCGCCGTTCGTATTGCACTCCAAATACGCCCAAGGATTCGAGAAGAACTTCCAGTGCGCCCTTCAAATCCATGGCATTAAGCTTGGTGCTTTCACCCTGCCAAAATGCTGAGTCACGGTTTCCGGTTAGCAATAGGGCCACAGTCCGTCGTTCCGGGTGATTCGGTGCGAAGACACGCCCGATTTCAAATAACGCCACATCGTGGGTTTGGCGGGTCAAATTATTGCGAAGCGAATCCAGCAAACCCGGCATGAGGCTCGGCCGCAGCACGTTCATATCGCTGGAGAGCGGATACTCCAACGCGACAGCCTCGGAGGCCACAAGTTGGGCAGCTCCATCGCTAATGAGCGTTTGTCCCTGCGCTTCGTTGAGGCCAAGACCGGCGAGGATGCCTCGCGTTTCGGCAATGGCGTCGTGCATGGCATCAAATTCATTTTCGCCCCGGCAGCCCATCGGCGGCGTTGCGGGGATTTCATCCACACCGTGCACGCGGCACACTTCCTCAATGAGATCGGCCTCGCGTTTCAAATCCACTCGCCAAGTGGGAATGCGAAAAGTCGCCGAAACATCATCGGTTGAAAGTGTTTCCAACCCGAGCCCTTCCAAATAAGCCACCGCTTTCGCAGACTCGATGGTGATGCCAAGCAACGCGTCGGTGCGTGCATGACGCAAAGTGATTTCGACTGGCTCGGGCTTTTTTGGAAAAGCATCCACCGCACCTTCGGCCATAATTCCATCGGCAGTTTCGCCGATCAATTGCGCGGCGCGTTGGCTGGCCCAATCGGTGACGCCGATGTCTGCGCCGCGCTCGAACCGGTAGCTTGCATCGGTTTGCAACTTGGTCGCTTTCGATGTGGCGCGGATGTTTTGCGGATTGAAATAGGCCGTCTCCAAAAGCACGTCCTGCGTGCTGTCGTTGATTTCCGTGTTCATCCCGCCCATCACGCCGGCCAGCGCGATGCCTTTTTCAGGATCGGCGATGAGCAAGTTGTCGGTTGCCAGCTCGTGTTCGGCTTCATCGAGCGTTGTAAACTTTTCGCCCCTCGTGGCACGACGCACCACCACCGTCGGCTTGCCATCCGCCTTGGCTAGCAAATGCAAATCGAAGGCGTGCAGCGGCTGGCCGGTTTCCATCATCACGAAATTGGTGACATCGACCACGTTGCTGATG
>CAZJRV010000269.1:0-3468 GCA_964548235.1 uncultured Verrucomicrobiota bacterium | reverse complement strand
TCGGCAGCGGATTCAAAATTGCGATGCGCGATTTGGAAATTCGCGGCGCGGGCAACCTGCTCGGCTCCGAACAAAGCGGCCACATCACCGCGGTGGGTTTCGAGATGTACTGTCAGTTGCTCAAGCAAAGCGTCGCGCGGCTCAAGGGCGAAAAAGTAAAACCGCGCATTGACGTGGAAACGCGGTTTGATTTCCTCGCTCTTAGTCCCGAGCAGGAGATCGGCCCGAAAGTGAAGCCCACCGCTCAGCCGCGCAAAAAATCTCCCGAGATTGCCGTGCCGCGCGAGGAATGGGAATGGGCCGAGTACGACGACGTTGTGGAACGCGCCGAGGAAGAGAACACCTGCCCCGTCGCACCCTCGTATATTCCGCTGGATTACATCAACGAACCGCGCCAGCGCATCGACGTGTATCGGCGGCTTGCACAGGCCGATTCGCGCGAGGCACTCAAGGTGTTGCGCGAGGAAATCGTCGATCGCTTCGGCCCCTTGCCCGAGGCGATGGAGCATTTGCTCATTGTCTCCGAGCTGAAAGTCATCGCCGCCGGCAAGGGCATCACCTCGATCGCCGCCGACAAGGATCGCCTCAAATTGCGGCGTAATGACGATTACATTTCATTGGCTGGCAAGTTCCCGCGCTTGCAGAAAAAGGCCGCCGGCCCGCGCCTGCGCGAGGTGAAAAAGTTGTTATTGGCATTGTGAGCCGTCCAACGCTATTTTGCCCCCCACGCCACGATGGCTGACAAAAAGTCTGACAATCCGAAAAAGCTATCGCGCCAGGAACAGCGCGATCTGGACATCGAGATTCATTTTCTCGAGGGCGTCGTCAAGCGCGACCGCCGTTACGTGGAAGCCCTGCAACTCTTGGGCGACGATTACACCCGCCGCGGCCGCTTCGAGGAAGGGCTGAAAGTCGACTGCCGCCTTGCCCGCCTTTGCCCCGATGATCCGTTGGTGCATTACAATCTCGCCTGTAGTTTCTCTCTCACCGCCGAATTCCGCAAAGCCGCCAACGCACTGCGCAAAGCGCTGCACTATGGCTACCGCGATTTCGAGTTTATGAAAACCGATCCCGATCTCGAGCCCCTGCGACGGCAACCCATCTACGCCAAGCTCGAGAAGGAAATCGCCGGATTCGAATCGAGTGAATCAGGCCAATCGGGGGAGGTGTGAGATGAACGTTTGCGTCAATGGCCGCCGACGTCATTACCGCACCGTTTCCTTTTCCGCACGCACCAACGAAGTTGTGCTCGTCGAGCAACGCAAGCTCCCGCACACCTTCGAGCTCACACGCACAAAAAATTTCAAACAAACCGCACTCGCCATCACCAATATGACCGTGCGCGGCGCGGGCGCCATCGGGGCCACCGCCGCGTATGGGCTCGCCCAGGGCATTCGAGCATTCCCCGGCAAAACCGCCGCCGCCTTCGACCGCCACGTGGCCCGCGTTTACGACCACCTCGCCGCCGCCCGCCCCACCGCCGTTGACCTCGTCAACGCCATGAACGACGTCCGCGCCGCCCTCGCCCCCGGCAGCACCATTGCCCAAAAACAAAAACTCGCCCTCGCCGCCGCCCACCAATTCGCCGAGGACGACATCGCCCACTGCAGCGCCATCGGTCGCCACGGCGCCAAGCTCATCAAAAATGGCACGCGCATCCTCACCCACTGCAACGCCGGCTGGCTCGCCTTTGTTGACATCGGCAGCGCCACCGCCCCCATGTACGCCGCCCAGGCCCAAGGCAAACAATTTCACGTCTATTGCGACGAAACCCGCCCCCGCGCCCAAGGCGCCGCCCTCACCGCCTGGGAACTCGCCCAACAAGGCATCCCCCACCACATCATCGCCGACAACGCCGCCGGTCATCTGATGCAACGCGGCGAGATCGACCTCGTCATCACCGGCAGCGACCGCACCCTCGGCCGCACCGGCGAGGTATGCAACAAAATCGGCACCTACACCAAAGCCGTCCTCGCCGCCCGACACAAAATCCCCTTCTACGTCGCCATCCCCCTCTCCACCATCGATTGGAAATTAAAAAGCGGCAAAGAAATCCCCATCGAAGAACGCGACGAGGATGAAGTCCTAACCGCCACCGGCGCCACCCCCCGCGGCAAAGCCGGCACCATTCGCATCGCCAACCAGACCAGCCCCGCCCGAAACCCCGCCTTCGACGTGACACCGCCCGAGCTAATCAACGGCATCATCACGCCCAAGGGGATTTTTAAGCCGAGGGAATTGTGGCGGGAGCGGAAACGATTGGAAGCTTTTGTGAATTGAAGCGCGGGTCAATAGGCCTGAACCTCGAAGGAGGCTTCCGAGGGCGGGGTCGGGCTTGGTGGCTTGCGTTGGGGTGGGGTGGGTTTTATGAATGGGGCATGTCGGGTCGGCATTGGTTTTGGCGGTGGGATGGGGTGCTGGTGGCGGGGACGTTGCTGGCGATTCGGGTATATCAGGTGTTGTTTTCGCGGTGGCTGCCGCGGGTGTGTGTGTTTAACCCGAGCTGCTCGGAGTATGCGTGCCTAGCTTTGAAGCAGGCGGGCTGGGTGGCGGGGGTGCGGCTGGCTTGGGGGCGGGTGGGGCGCTGCCGGGGCGGGGAGTTTCAGGGGGACGATTTTCCGTGAGCAAAAAGGCGTTGAAATACGGGTGTGGAGACGGTAAATATTTTCCGTCAGGATTCTGACGCGCAAGTTGAACCTAACTCGTACAAAAAATGAACAAACAATACTTGATCGTACCCTTCTTCACCGGCTGCTTTGGCGGCGGGTTGGATGAAAACAAATTGCAGGAGACGCTGAATCAGCATGGTGCCCAAGGCTGGAAATTTGCACGTTCCATCCATGAAACCAAAAAGGTGGCCCTGATCTTTCAGCGGGAGACTCATTTTCTGGTTTTTGAGCGGGACGCCTAAGCGAGAGTATTCTATTCATGAACCAAGTGCCCCCACCGGGTGTGCCACGCAGCCGCACTGCCGCGGAGGTGGTGGCCACGTGGATCCGCCAGATGTGGTCGCAAGGCCCTGTGGTGGAGGCGGGCAAAGACGGCGAGATTACCACCGCCAGCAACAAGTCCTTTGTGGGATTTGTGCTGGCGGTGTTGTCTTTGATCAATGGCTTGGGCGTGGGCTGGGTCATTGCCGCGATTGCGAAAGCCGGCGAACTAGGCGTGGTGGCATTGGTCACCGCCGGGATCGGCGTGACCTTGGGAGTGCTGGCGGTGATCTTCGCTTTTCTGGGCTTGGCGGAGGTGAATGGTTCGCCGCGTCCCATGTACGGGCGCGAAACCAGCGGTGTGGCAATCGTCGGCGGCATTGTGGGTACGGTGCTCTCGGGATTGCAGACGCTGGTGTATTTTGCGTAAGCTCTGCGTGATTGACTCTGCCGCGATTGCCCGATAGCGTCGCTGCTTCCCAAGGCGGGGTAGCCAAGTGGTAAGGCAGGGCTCTGCAAAAGCTCTATCGCCGGTTCG
>CAZJRV010000268.1:0-3519 GCA_964548235.1 uncultured Verrucomicrobiota bacterium | reverse complement strand
CCTTGCCAACCTCTGGCAAACCGCCTATCTCGAAGCCCCCCCCGACCGCATCCTCCAAACCTACCTCGCCCAAAGGAAATTAAGTGAGCCAAAGAAATGATGGTAACCCCGACAATTGGACATACATTTTCCCTATGAAACGCGTTTATTTTTGGGTCTTTCTGTTAGCTTTCACCTTCCAGGTGTTTTCAGTGGATTTTGCGCGTGAAGTGCTGCCGATTCTTTCGAACAAATGCTATGTTTGCCACGGGCCGGATGGTGAGGCGAAGAAGACGTTGCGGCTCGATTCCTTTGCTGAGGCCACTCGTGACCTCGACGGTTACAAGGCCATCGACCCTGCTGCGCCGGAAAAAAGTGAAATTATCGTGCGGCTGCATGACACGGATGATCCGATGCCACCGGAGGATGCAGAAAAGCAGTTGACCGCCGCCGAGCGTGATATTCTCACCCGCTGGGTCAAGGCCGGTGGTAAATACGCCAAGCACTGGGCCTTTGTGCCACCCAAGAAAATCGCCATCGATTCCGGCAACGCCATCGATGTTCTAGTCGAACGCCAGCTCAAGGCTATGGGCCACAAGTTCGCGCCCCCTGCAACACCGGCAATGTTGGCGCGGCGTGCGGCTTTGGTGCTGACGGGACTGCCGCCGGAACCAGCATTGTTAAAGCGATTCTTGGCGGACAAAAAGGCTGACGCTTATGAGAGGTTGGTGGATGCGCTGTTGGCGGGCCCGCATTATGGGGAGCATCAGGCGCGGTACTGGCTGGACGCGGTGCGTTACGGCGACACGCACGGGCTGCATCTGGACAACAAGCGCGCCATTTATCCCTACCGCGACTGGGTGGTGCGCGCCTTCAACCGCAATCAGCGGCTGGACGAATTTCTCACGTGGCAACTGGCGGGTGACCTGTTGTCGAAGCCGACCTTGGCACAACAGGTGGCAACGGGCTTCGTTCGGATGAACCCGACCACTGCCGAGGGTGGCGCCATCCCGGCGGAGTTTCAGGCGAAAAATAATTTTGACCGCGTGGAAACGCTCGGCACCGCGTTGCTGGGCATGAGCCTCACCTGCGCGCGCTGCCACACACACAAGTACGACCCGATTCCGCAGGTTGAGTATTATCAAATGATGGCCTTTTTTAACAGCACGGCGGAATCCTCGATGGACGGTAATCGCTACGAGTACGGACCGACCGTAAAGGCGCCGCCCGACGTGTCCGCGTGGGCGCTGCTCGAGGGCTTGGAAGGCGCACTTGCAAAGGCGAAGGATGAGGCTGAAAAGCAGGCGCTGGCGAAGAAGCTCGGGGAATTGAAGAAGCGGTTCACCTCCACGCTGGTGGCGCGAGATTTGCCGAAGCCACGCGAAACAAAGCTGCTCGAGCGTGGTGAATACAACCTGCCAAAAGGCGAACCGCTGCAGCCAAACGTGTTTGCCGTGATGGGCGCTCTGCCTAAGGACACTCCACGCAACCGCCTCGGCTTGGCGCAATGGCTCACCGCGCGCGGGCATCCGCTAGTGTCGCGTGTGCTGGTGAACCGCATTTGGCAACGCACCTTTGGCGAAGGACTGGTGCGCACGCCGGCAGACTTCGGCCTGCAAGGTGAGCAACCAACGCATCCGGAGTTACTCGACTGGCTGGCAGTGGAATTTCAGGATCGCGATTGGAATCTCAAGGCGATGCTCAAGCTGATGGTCACTAGCCGCACCTTCCGCCAAAGCTCGGCTTGGCGCGCGGATGTGCTCGATCCCGAGAACCGTCTGTGGGCGCGCGGTCCGGGATTCCGGATGGATGCAGAGTCCGTACGCGACGTGGCGTTGTGGGCTAGTGGATTGCTCGACAAAACGATGGGGGGCGAAGGGGTGATGCCCTACCAGCCCGGCGGCTTGTGGAAAGCCTTGATGCATCCAGGTAGCAACACGAAAAATTACGTAGCACACAAGGACGCGCGGCAATATCGACGCAGCCTGTACGTTTACTGGAAGCGCACGAGTCCGCACCCGATGATGACGCTTTTCGACGCACCGAGTCGCGAAAGCAGTTGCGTGCGCCGTTCGCGCACCAGCACGCCCACACAAAGCTTGGCGCTGCTCAACGAACGGCAACGCGTGGAAATGGGCCGGCAGTTCGGGCAGCGATTGCTGACGAACGCCAAGGACGATGCGGCGCGCTTGAACCTGCTCTTCGAACTGGTCGCCAGCCGCGCGCCCAACGCCGCCGAACGCGCTGCGTGCATGGGGTTGTTTAATAAATTAAAGGCGCGGTACGCGAAGAACGAGAAGGACGCGAAGGCATTCCTGACCATCGGCGACTCGCCGCGCGATGAAAAACTAAACGCCGCCGAGCACGCCGCTTGGGCACAAGTGGTGCTCACTGTGTTGGCGAGCGATATCGCGATGTGGGTTTACTAAAGGGAAGGTTGAATGATGAATGATGCAGTTTTGAAGAGTCTTGATCGAGATACGGCCTTGATGATGACGCGGCGGCAGCTTTTTGGGCGGTCAGCCCTGGGATTGGGCACGGCGGCGTTGGCGAGCTTGATGGGGCGCGAGGCGTTCGGCGCGGACCAAAAAAACGGCCCACATCACCCCGCTAAGGCGAAGCGGGTCATTTACCTTTTCATGAGCGGCGGCCCTAGCCATCTCGACCTGTGGGATTACAAACCGAAGATGCGGGAGATGTACGGCAAGGATTTGCCCAAGGAAGTGCGCGACGGCCAGCGCATCACCGGCATGACTTCGCGCCAAAAGACGCTGCCGGTGTGCCCGACGAAATATAAATTCACGAAGCACGAAAACAACGCTGACGGCGTGTGGGTCAGCGAACTATTGCCTCACACCGCCACGGTCACAAAGGAACTGTGCGTCGTGCACACCGCCTTCACTGAGGCCATCAACCACGACCCGGCCATTACCTACATTCAGTCCGGCAGCCAAATCCCCGGCCGCCCCAGCCTCGGCGCGTGGCTCAGCTACGGCCTCGGCAGTATGAACGAAAACCTTCCCAACTACGTCGTCATGCACGCCCGCACCAAGCACGCCGAACAAAGCCTCTTTGGCCGCCTTTGGGGATCTGGCTTCATGCCCTCCCAACACCAGGGCGTGCTCTTACGCAGCCAAGGCGATCCCGTTCTTTATTTAAACAACCCCGCCGGCGTCACCCGCAGTGACCGACGCGCCCAACTCGATGCGCTTACTGCCCTCAACAAAGCCCAGCACGTACGCTTTGCAGACCCCGGCGCCCTTGCCCGCATCAAACAGCACGAGATGGCTTACCGAATGCAGACCTCCGTGCCTGAGCTCATGGACCTCTCCAAGGAGCCCGAGTCCACCTTCGCGCTCTACGGTGCCGACGCCCGCACTCCCGGCACCTTCGCCGCCTGCTGCCTCAACGCCCGGCGCCTTGCCGAGCGCGGCGTGCGTAACATCCAGATCTTCCATCGTGGCTGGGACGCCCACGGCAACCTCGCCGGTGAACACGGCAACCAGTGCAAGGACATTGATCAGGGCAGTGCCGGTTTGA
>CAZJRV010000267.1:0-3546 GCA_964548235.1 uncultured Verrucomicrobiota bacterium | reverse complement strand
ACTCCGGCAATTGGGAACAGCGGGCTTACTGGGGAGAAAACAAAATCTCGTGGGGCAAGGATGGCACGGCAAGTCGCCGCCGCATGGGCAATCTGCCTGAGACCGGCAAATGGGTTCGCTTGGAAGTGGATGCCGAGCAAATTGGATTTAAGCCGGGCGCGAATATCAACGGTTGGGCCTACACCCATTTTGACGGCAAGGCGTACTGGGATAAATCCGGCGCCGTGGTGACCAGTGATCCGGGCAAGGATCCGGCGCTCTCGTTTACCGTCTGGAAAGCGCAGCCGGAGAATGTGCGCAAGAAGGATTTGCCGGATGCGGTGTGGCGTCGCTTGCGCGGTAAGACTCCGGATAAGTGGACGGCCGCCGAACAGAAGGAGGCCTTTTTATTGTGGATCGAGCGCGTGTACGCCAAGCCGCCGAAGGCGCTGGCTGATCTCAAGGCTGAGAAGGTGAAGCTCGCCGGCGAGATGGACGCTATCAGCAAGAACACCGCGATCACGTTCATTATGGCCGACTTACCCAAGGCGCGACAGAGCTACGTGATGATTCGCGGCCAGTACAATCAACGCGGCGAAAAGGTCAGCCGCAATGTGCCGGCCTTCCTGCCGCCGCTGCCGGCCAAGCCAAAGGATCGCGATTACAACCGGCTGGACTTCGCCAACTGGCTGGTCAGCGGCCAGCACCCGCTCACCGCGCGCGTGGCGGTTAACCGCGTGTGGCAGCAGTTCTTTGGCTCGGGCTTGGTGAAGACGAGCGCGGACTTTGGCACGCAGGGCGATCTGCCGAGCCATCCCGAACTACTCGATTGGTTGGCCGTACAGTTCGTCGAGGACGGCTGGGACATGCAGCGCCTCGTCACGCGCATTCTCACCAGCCACGCCTATCGCCAAAGCTCCGCCGTGACACCCGCGTTGCTGGAGCAGGATCCGGAAAACCGCCTGCTCGCCCATGGGCCGCGGTATCGGCTGGATGCCGAGGTGCTGCGCGATCAGGTGCTGAGCCTCAGCGGCCTGCTCGTGCCCACCCTCGGCGGACGTGGCGTGAATCCGTATCAACCGCCCAACATCTGGGAACCCGTCGGGTTCGCCAGCAGCAACACGCGCAATTACAAGCAGGGCACCGGCGATGATCTCTATCGCCGTAGCATTTATACCTTTCTGAAACGCACCGCGCCTGCGCCGTTTATGGGCAGTTTTGATGCACCGAACCGCGAACAAAGCTGCGCTGCGCGTGGCCGAAGCAACACGCCGATGCAGGCATTGCAGCTAATGAATGACGTTCAGCACATGGAGGCTGCACGCAATTTGGCCCAGCGAATTCTCAAGGAAGCCGACACCGATGATGCCACGCGCATTCATTGGGCGTGGCGGATGGTGACGGCCCGCAAACCGGACACGGCCGAAGTGCAAATAATACAGCACACCTTGGCCGCCCATCAGGCGCGTTTTGCCAAGGACGTCGAGGCGGCTAAAAAGCTGATTGCCTTTGGCGAAAGCCAAGCCGATCCCAAACTGAAACCTGAAGAACTGGCCGCGTGGACTATGGCGGCGAATCTTCTGCTGAACCTCGACGAGGTACTGAACAAAAACTGAGCCATGAATCCCGCATTCGAATTTCATCAACAGCAAAACCGCCGCCAGTTTTTCCAAGGTGCCGGCCTTAAGTTGGGCGGGCTTGCCCTCGCCTCGATGCTCGGCCCGCACGCCCTGGCCAAGCCAGCGTCCACCTTCGGTGATGTGCATCCCGCGCTGCCCGGGCTGCCGCACTTTGCCCCCAAGGCGAAGCGGCTGATTTACCTGCACATGAACGGTGCGCCTTCGCAGATTGATCTCTTCGACCACAAACCGCGCCTCGCAAATTATTTTGATCAGGAATTACCCGCCTCAGTGCGCAACAACCAACGCATCACCACGATGACCAGCGGCCAAAAGCGCTTCCCTGTGGCACCAAGCAAATTTGCTTTCGAGCGATGCGGCGAGTCGGGCATCGAGATGAGCGAGCTTGTGCCGCATATGAAAACCATCGCGGACGACATCACGATGATTCGTTCCGTGCACACCGAAGCGATCAACCACGATCCCGCATGCACCTTCGTGATGACTGGCAGCGAGGTGCCCGGCAAACCCAGCCTCGGCTCCTGGCTCAGCTATGGCCTCGGCAGTGAAGGCCAAAACCTGCCAGCCTTCGTGGTGCTGACGCCAACAGTCAAGAAACCCAGCCAAGCGTTATTCACGCGAATGTGGTCGAGTGGTTTTCTGCAGACCAAGTTTGATGGCGTGAAACTGCGTGGCAGTGGTGACCCTGTTTTGTACGTGAAGAATCCACCCGGCGTAAACCCGGGCGACCGACGGGCGATGCTCGATGCGCTCAACCAATTGAACCAAAAAAACTTCGAGCGCTTTGGGGATCCCGAAATCCAAACGCGCATCGCGCAGTACGAGATGGCCTTTCGCATGCAGACCAGCGTGCCGGAGCTCACCGATCTTTCCGGCGAAAGCAAGGCCACGCTGGAAATGTACGGCCCCAACGCCACCAAGCCCGGCACCTACGCGCATTCAGCATTGCTCACGCGGCGGATGATGGAACGCGGCGTGCGCGTGGTGCAGATCCTCCATCGCGGCTGGGATCAACACAGCTCGCTGCCCGCGGACATCAAGAACCAGTGCCTCGATGTCGATCAATCCACGGCGGCATTAATGAAAGACCTCAAGCAACGCGGCATGCTCGACGACACGTTGATTGTCTTCGGCGGCGAATTTGGCCGCACGGTTTATTGCCAGGGCAAACTCACGCGCGCGAATTATGGGCGCGACCATCACCCGCGCAACTTTTGCATGTGGCTGGCAGGCGCCGGCATCAAGACCGGCATCACCCACGGTGCTACCGACGATTTCAGCTACAACATCACCCGCGACCCCGTGCACCTCAACGAACTCAACGCCACCCTCCTCGACCGCATGGGCATCGACCACTCACGCTTCACCTTCCCATTCCAAGGCCTAGACCAACGCCTCACCGGCGTGGAAGAGGTGCACCCGGTAAAAGCCATCATGGCTTAAAGCTCGTCCTCGCTGTCCTCAAAAAATAGCCGGTGCGCTTTCTCGTAATCCGCCTCGGCCACGTACACCTCGACCGGGCGGCTGAATTCATCCTCGCCCTCGGGCATGGGCTCGATGGGTTTTTCGGTGGCGGGGATGCCGTGGTTCTCGAGCATCACCGCCATGAGCTCCGCATTGTGAACGGGGCAAGTGTGAAGGAGGCGTGGGGTTTCCATAAATTGGCTGGACAAAGCTTGGCCTGCGCGGCGTGATTGCGCCAATGAAATTCGGCATTTGCAATGAGATTTTTGATGGGTGGTCGATGGAGGACACGATGGCGTACGCGGCCAAGACCGGCTACGACTGCCTCGAGATTGCGCCTTTCACAATTTCCAATTACGTCACTGATATCTCCGCCGTCGAACGCCAGCGCGTGAAGGATCTGGCGGCAAAGACGGGCATCGAGATTTCCGGCATCCACTGGGTGCTCGTGAAAGCCGAGGGG
>CAZJRV010000266.1:0-3561 GCA_964548235.1 uncultured Verrucomicrobiota bacterium | reverse complement strand
GGATGACCTCAATGATTTTTACGATCCCGCTCTCAAGCAAAACCCCCTGCGCGAACTGCAGGCGCGCGCGCAGTCCTTTGCGTTTGTGCACGCGGATATCACCAATCGCGCCGAGGTGGACGAGGTGTTCGCCAGCATAGCGTTTGACCAAATCATCCACCTCGCCGCCCGCGCCGGCGTGCGCCCCAGCCTCGAGCAACCGGCGCTGTACCAACGCGTCAACGTCGAAGGCACGGTGAATGTCCTCGAGGCTGCCCGCGAGCGGGGCGTCAAAAAAATTACCATCGCCTCCTCCTCCAGCGTGTATGGTGTGAATTCCAAAGTGCCCTTCAGCGAGGCCGATCCCATCTTCAACGCCATCTCGCCCTACGCCGCCAGCAAGCTTGCGTGCGAAGCGCTTGGGCACACGTACCATCACGTTTACGGAATGGACGTTTGTCTCCTGCGATTTTTCACCGTGTACGGCCCGCGCCAACGCCCCGATCTCGCCATCCACAAATTCGCCAAGCTAATGCACGCGGGCCAACTCATCACGATGTTTGGCGACGGCACCACGTCGCGCGATTACACTTACGTGGACGACACCGTCGACGGCGTCCTTGCCGCCACCGAGCGCGAGTTCGGCTGCGAAATCATCAACCTCGGCGAATCCCAAACCGTCAAGCTGAGTCACCTCATCGAATTGATCGAAAGCGCCCTCGGCGTGAAAGCCGAAATCAATCGCCAACCCACCCAACCCGGCGACGTCCCCATCACCTTCGCCAACATCGAAAAAGCCCAGCGCCTCCTCGGCTACAATCCGCAAACAAAAATCGAAGACGGCATCCCGCGCTTCGTCGAGTGGTTTCGCCAGCAAAACGCCTGACCCATGCTTGCCGAGTTTGTTTATTGTTACCTGCTCCGCCCTTGGCCGTTGCGGCCGTTGGCGAATTGGGCCATTCGGCAGCTCCTGCCCGCACAGGTCAATTTTGGCGAAGCGGTGGTGGTGCTAAATCCCGATGACCCCGTCGTTTCCGGCGCGTTGCACTTTGGCGTGTACGAAAAGGCGGAGACAAAATTTTTCCAAACCGCGTGCCAACCCGGCATGACGTTCCTCGATGTGGGCGCCAACATCGGCTACTACACCGCCCTCGCCACGCACGAGGTGGGACCCACCGGAAAAATTATTGCGCTGGAGCCGGATCCCGAGAGCTTCAAGTACCTCGAGCAAACCATCGCCGCCAACGCCGCGGAAAACGTGTTGGCATTTCCGGTGGCCGCCTCCGATGCGCCGGCCACGCTGCCGCTTTTTATTTCGCGCGATAACCGCGGCGACAATCGCCTTTACTCGCCGGGCGAATCCCGCCCGCAAGTGGAAGTGGACGCCGTGGTCACGGATGCGTTGCTCGCCGAAAACAAAATCGACACGGTCAATCTCATCAAAATCGATGTGCAGGGGTACGAACCGAAAGTCATTGCTGGATTGCGCGCCACCATCACGCGCTCGCCCAAGCTCACGTTGCTCACCGAGTTTTGGCCCAAGGGCATTCACGATGCGGGCGGTGACCCACAGGAATTTCTCAACACCCTCCGCGACCTCGGCCTCACGCTGCACGAATTAAAGGCCGACGGCAAACTCACTGAACTGAAAAATGACGCCGAATTAATCGCCCGCCATCAAGGCCGCCGTTACACCAACCTCGTCGGCCGCAAGGGCCACATTCAAAACTGATGGCCGAACGCGAATCCAAGCTCGCATTCCTTCGCCAAAGCGGCTGGCTTGCCCTCGCCACCGGCATCGCCGGCCTCACCTCGTACGCAGTGCATCCGTTCATCAAAGACGCCAAGGCCGAGTACGGCGCGTTCACGGCGATGTTGCAATTGCTCAATCTCATCGCCATTCCTGCCATCGGTTTGCAGGCCGTCTTCACGCACAAGGCGGCGGAAGCAAAGACGGAAGAAGATTTTCAAGTCATTGCCCGGGAACAAGTTTCCATTGGGCTCATCGTGTTGATGCTGGCGGCAATGGTACTGGTTTGGATTCATCTGTATGCCGATGCGTTGGTAGCATCATTGAAGTTGCCATCGCTCCAAGTGCTTACGCTGACTCTTGCTGCCGGTGTGTTTGCACTGCTGATGCCGATGGTGTACGGCGTGCTGCAGGGGCGGCAGCGATTTTTATGGCTCGGTTGGGCAATGCTCTCGCTGGGTGTGGTGCGGTTGGCGGTCGCGGCCGGGCTGGTTCATTATTACGGCTCCTCGGCACTCAACGGAATGGTGGCCGTTGGATTGGGATTCCTGTGCGCCTTGCTCCTCGCAGGTGCTACTTCGGGGCTTCCATCACTGCCGCCCCGCAATTGGCTTTCGTCTGTGAAACAAGTTGAATGGCGCGAATTGGCGCGGAGATTTATTCCGCTGTCTCTCGGAGGTGGCGCGGTGATTTACATGATGAGCGTGGACATGGTCGTGGTGCAGCGTTTTTTTGATGGAGAACAAACCGGCTACTACGCGGCGGCTGGGATGATTGGCCGGGCCTTGATATTTTTTGTGGGGCCGATGGTGATGGTGATGTTTCCCAAAATCGTGCGCAGTCGCGCGGAGCAAAACCCGACCGACGTGCTGAAACTCACATTGCTGCTCACTGCCGGGCTGTGTGCGGTGGCGGTATCCCTTGGCATCCTTGTTCCCGATCTGCCGCTGCGAATCATCTACGATGACTCCTATCTCAAGGTGACGCCACTTGTGCCGTGGTTCATTGGCGCAATGGCTCCGCTCGCACTGGCGGCGGTGCTGGTGAACAACATCCTCGCGCGCGGTGCGTACGCAGTCATTTATTGGCTGATGTTGCTTCCCGCACTTTACACGGGGGTGCTGTGGAAAATTGCCCCGAAAATCGCCGAGCAAACCGCCGGCGGATTCAACATTCATGCATTCATTTCGGTGGCACAAATAATCGGGATGGGAAATCTTTGTTTTTTGGCGGCTACAGTCATCCTTACTTGGGCGGTTTATCGTCAGGCCGGGGCGGAGGCGCATTTAGTTTGAGATACAGCCAAGTCTCCAGTGGACGAAATGGGCGCAGCCAGTTGTAAAACGGCGAGTGTACCAATCGCAACCGCACCACGGAAAGAAACATCACCAGCGACAACCGCCACAGGTTGGCGGTAACTTTCGAGCCGAGTTGATCCGTCCATTCGATGGGCACTTCTTTCACCGTGTGCCCCGCGCGGCGCAGCGAGAAAAGGAGGTTCACGTCAAAGGCCAGGTCGGCGATGCGCAGTGATTCCAAAATATCTTCAAGCGCCTCGCGCCGCATCACCTTGGCGGGGCATTGGGTGTCGCGGATGCCCATCCAAAACAGCGCCGACACAATCGTGTGAAAGCCACGGCTAAACACGCGCCGCAGCGGCGATTGGCTTTGGTGCAACACCGAGCCGGGCATCCAGCGCGAGCCGATGACGCAATCCGCCTCGCCCGCAGCGCAGCGTGTGGCTAATTCGTGAAACGCGCTGGCTGGCGTGGCGCCATCGGCATCCACGTAGCCGGTCAGCACCGCGTTGGCCTCGGCGGCGCGTTTGAAGC
>CAZJRV010000265.1:0-3569 GCA_964548235.1 uncultured Verrucomicrobiota bacterium | reverse complement strand
GGTGTGGGCGGCATGCCAATCAAATCGAAGTACACGCGGCGGATAAGCACGCGCGACTCGGCGGGGGCGTTGGGGGTGAGTGTTGCCTCCTCCAATTTACGCAAAACAAATTGGTCGATTTCGTTGTGCGTCCATTTTTTATTTTTGACTGTGGGTAATTTGGGTTTCGTTAAGGGCATGAAAGACCAAAACTTTCGGTCGTCATCCGTGACTTGCATTCCTTTTTTGGGGCCGGTCTTGACGATGAGCGGCTGATCGTACGGCGCGCCGAGGTCAATCCACTGCGCGATTTTTTGGATGGCGGCGTCCGAGAGCTTCGGATTTTTGGCGGGCATATTGGGCTTCTCGAGATGAGAAATGAGTCGAAACAGGAGACTCTCCTTCGCCTTGCCGGGGATGACAACGACGCCTTCGTCACCGCCTTTGAGCAAACTTTCGCGAGTCGTAAGATCCAGCCCGCCACGCGTCTTGTCGCCGCCGTGGCATTTCACGCAATGCGACTTGAGCACCGCGCGCACGTCACTTTCGAACAACGCCAGCCCCTTGGCCATGTCCACCGCGTGTTTATCAGAAACCGGCGGTGCCGCGGCCAGCGGGAGCGCAGTCAGGGCTGCCAATAAAATCCACCGTGTCATGGGCGAATTATGACGTGGGCGGCGGCGGATTTCAATCAATTGCGGTGTGTCATTAATCCGGAATTATCGCCGCGGATTTTCGTACCAGAGCACGGCGTTGAATTCGCGTTCCTCGCAGGTGAGCAGGTCGAGATCGCCGTCGCCATCGAGGTCCAGCAACTCAATACGGTCAAACTTGATGCCGGCGGGTCCGCCAATGTCGTGGTCAACCCATTTGCCGTTGGTGCGCTTCAAATAAAACACGCCGATCTTCGGGCCATTCGCCAGTCCGCAGGTGACGGCGATTTCGCGCTGGCCGTCCCCGTCCAAATCCGCCGCCCGCGCCGCCTTGGCCATGCCGTATTTGGTGGATGAAAACTGAATTAATTCCGACCGCCAAGGTTTGCGGACATTGTTGCCCGGTCGAAGAATAAAAATTTGATTGGGCCTGGCCGCGGCATAAATTGTTTTGTCCTTCGCGATGGAAATAAACATTGTTTCCGCAATACTCGCACCAATCCGGTGCGTGGCCCATTGTTGCATGGCCGCCTTGGGGCCGGGATTTTCCAGCCAGAGTACGCCGGGCGTTTTGCTTTTGCGATCGGAAGCCAGCACGTCGAGATCGCCATCGCCGTCGATGTCGTGCCGGATGAGCGACATGACCCAGCCCGCATTGTACCAGTGATGATACCGCCAAGATTTCACGTCGCGTGGATTCTTCGGTGACTGCAGCCAGCCAATGGAAGCGCCTGCACCTTTGGAGCCCAGCACCAGATCAACGCCGCCGCCGTCGATTTGCATCGGCAGCGCGAACATCCATGATTGTTTGCCGACGGTCGTCGGCACCGCCACCGTGCGCCACGGCAATAGCACGCGCTGCGGAACGTTGGCGGGTGACCAGTGGAAAAACACCGAGCGCGTGCGCCCTTCGCAGCAGCTGACCACGTCCGCATCGCCATCGCCATCGAGATCGGCAAAGACCGCATCCTCCGGCGATTTCACTTTGCCCACCTCCACGCGCGGCCATGGCTGCTTCACCTTCGCCTTGCCGGGATGATAATACGCCCGCACCACGCCGCCCTCCTCCCAACCCGTGACAATATCCGGCCGTCCATCGCCGTTCACATCCATCAACCGCACGCCATCGGCCCCACGCGAGGTGTTGTCGATAATGTGCCGTTTCCATGGGGCAGCCATCGAGGGAATGGCCAAGGCGAGCAGGGCGAACAATAACAACTTCATCGAGGGGCCATATAAGCAGCCCGTCCGCGACTTTGCCATTTGATTTTTTGGGATGCGGATGCACGTGATGTTGTTCGGGGACGGTCACACGGATTTGCACCTGTTCTCAAAGACTGCCACAATGAAAAAATGGTTTAAAAAGCGTGTCCAAATCTTCAGTTCCGTTGGTGGCAGGAAATTATTTAGAAATAATCCCACATTAGCCACTTCATTGGCATGGAATAAGCTGGGGGGCAGGAATCATACCACGGCCATCTAAATAAATATAATTCTACCCTTGCGCGTTCGCGAGTTATTGTTAATTTGAGGCAACCCCCAAAAGGTCATGAAAAAAATATTACCATCCCTGTTATCGGCCACCCTTGTTTTGGGTGGGTTATTCATTGAGTCATCGGCGCGCGCGGATGATGACAAGGCTCCCAAGGAAAAACCGGCTAAGAAAAAAAGTGGGTTTTATCCTTTCCGCGGCATCATTAAATCGGTGGATGCGGAGGAAAACACCATCAATCTGGCGGGTGCCAAGGGCAAGCCGGACCGCGTGTTTGTGCTGGTCAAGGATGCCAAGCTGCGGCTGGACGGCAAGGCTGCTAAGCTGGATGCCATCAAGGCCGGTATGTTCGTTGGCGGCCGCGCCAAGCGGGCATCGGAGAAACTGGTGGAGGCGCACACGGTGAATGTGCGCACCAAGCCGCCGACCAAGCGCAAGCCGAAGAAAAAGGAAGAGAAAGAAGAAAAGGACGATAAAAAATAGCCTGGGATTTTAATCACGCCGGTCCACCCGATTTCAAGTGGGCCGGTTTTTTTTGTGCACTTATGTGCGTGGATGAAACTGATCATGCACCTCGCGCAATCGTTCGCCGGCGACGTGGGTATAAATTTCCGTGGTATTAATGCTGGCGTGGCCGAGGAGTTCCTGGATGACGCGCAAGTCCGCGCCGTTCTCAAGTAAATGCGTTGCAAAACTGTGGCGCATCATGTGCGGGGTGACGTTTCGCTTGATGCCCGCGTGCGCCACGCGCGACTTAATGCGGGCCCACATGGTGGATTGCGCAAACGCGGTGCCGCGTTGGGTGAGGAAAACGTTGGCGGGCGAATGCGGTGAAAGTAGTTTTGGCCGGCCGCTGTCGAGGTAACGCGTGAGGGCGGACACCGCCGGATTTCCCATCGGCACGACGCGTTCCTTGTTGCCCTTGCCGATGACGGTGACGAAGCCTTCGTTGAGATGCAGTTGTTCCAACCGCAACTCGCGCAGCTCGGCCAGGCGCAGTCCGGAGGCGTAGGCCAGCTCAAGAATGGCGGTGGTACAGAGATCGGTGGGCGTGGATTGGGTGGGGGGGGTGAGGAGTTTTTGGATGTCGAGATCCGACAGCGCTTTGGGCAGGCGTTTCCAGCGGCGGGGCAGCGAGAGATTTTCTGCAATGTTGAGCAACACAATTTGTTCCTCGGCGGCGAATTTATAAAACGCCCTCAGCGCGGCAATTTGAAGATAAATGGAGTCTGGACTGAGCTGCTCGCCCTGTGTGGGGGCGTTGCCTTCGGGTTTGCGCCGCCGCTCGTGCTGCAGAAATTGCGTGAGGTGCTTGCGCGTGACCGCCTCCCAATCGGAAATGCCTTGTGCCTCGGCCCAGTTGACAAAACGATTCAGCAATGCGGCGTAGGTTTTCTGCGTCTGTTCCGCCTGCCCTTTTTCATGGCGGATGTGCTGCAAAAAAT
>CAZJRV010000264.1:0-3582 GCA_964548235.1 uncultured Verrucomicrobiota bacterium | reverse complement strand
TCGTACAGCGCGCGAATGTCATCGGGCATTGTGCCATCCTGCGCGAGCACCGCCAGCTCGTCCATTCGGCTGACGATTCCGTCCAGTCCTCGCAAGTGCGCCTCCTGCATTTGCGCAAACGAATCGGCGCTGGAAACATTGCGGCTCGCCGCATCCAGCCGCGCCAACTGCGCATCCAACCGCGTGGCCACCGCCAAACCCGCTGCGTCATCCTGAGGCGCGAGCAATTTGCTTCCGCTCGAAAGCCGCAGGGTCGACTGCGCCACGCCGGTGATATGCTGCGAAAGCAAATCAGCAAAGCGCACGCCCTCGTTGTTGTTAACGGAAATCATTGTGTTCCTGAAGCAATGTTGCCCGAAAATGGAGTTTACGCAAGCTGGGAGGGGCTAGTGCGTAAACAGGGTGTCGGCTTACGCCAAGGTTTCGTGCGAGCCGATGTCGAGCCAGTTGCCGGGGACGGTCCAGGGGTGGACGGGTTGCTGCGGGAAGAGCCATTGGACAAGGCGGCCGGGTTGGTCGGGGTTGTTACCTTCACGAATGTACCGACGAATTTCGGGCAACACGGCGCGTGGGTAATAATAAAGGGCGATGCCGATGAGGGTGCTTTGGGGTTCGGCCGGTTTTTCCTCAAATCCAGTGAGCCGACCGGCATCGTCCACGGCAACGACGCCATATTTTTTGGCTTCGTCGATGGAGCCCACATCGTGCAGGCCGAGCACGGGGGTTTGAGTTTCGCGGCAGTGATCGCCAAAGCCGCTGAGGTCGCCGGTGAAAAGGTTGTCACCGGCGATGACGAGCGAATCGTCATCGATGGATTCCTGTTCCATCACAAAATGCAAATCGCCAATGGCGCCGAGCCGGTCTTCGTTGCTGGTGGTGCCATCGTTGATGATGGCGCCGTTGAAATCGGGATGCTCGTTTTTGTATTCCGCAAGCCAGTTTTCAAATTGGCCGGTGAATTTTTCGTTGGTGACGACGAAGGTTTGGTCGATGCCGCCGATGGCCGCGCTGCTGGCGAGGACGTGCTCGAGCATCGGCTTGCCGCCGACGGGCAGCAGTGGCTTTGGGGTGCGCTCGGTGAGTGGGTGCAGCCGTGTGGCGTAGCCGGCGGCGAGGATGATTTGCTTCATAGCACGGTGTGGAAAATCCCCGGCGCGGCGCGCTGCACCATGGCGCGGGATTGCACGAGGATGTCCACGCTGCTTTCGCATTCCAGGGCGTGCACGGCGAGTTGCTCGCACTCGGTGTGGTTGAGGTGCCGGATGAGGTATTTGATTTGCAGCAACATCGGTGGTGCCACGCTCAGCTCGTCCACGCCGAGGCCAAGCAGCAGTGGGATGGCGGTGGGATCGCCAGCCATCTCGCCGCAGAGGCCGGTCCAGATGCCGTGGCGGCGCCCGGCATCGATGGTCATTTGCAGCATCCGCAGCATCGCGGGATGGGTGGGGTCGTATAAATCCGCCACCTTTTCGTTGAGGCGATCGACGGCGAGCGTGTACTGAATGAGATCGTTGGTGCCGATGCTGAAAAATTTAGCACGTTTGCCAAGCGTGTTGGCGGTGAGCACGGCGGAGGGGATTTCCACCATTTTCATCGAAGGCGATGCCTTCGGCGCGGAGTTCGTCCATACATTCAGCAAGTAGAGCGTTGGCTTCGGTCAATTCCTCCACGCCGGAAACCATCGGGTACATCAGCTTTACGTTGCCGCCGGCGCTGGCGCGGAGGAGGGCGCGGAGTTGCACGCGGAATATATCTTTGCGCGCGAGGCAAAAACGAATGGCGCGCCAACCGAGGACCGATTTTGTCCGCGCCGATATCGAGCGTGCGGAAAATCACCGGTTCGGGTGCAAGCGCCTGGGCGACGCGTTCGTAGCTGATGGTTTGCTCATCTTCATCGGGCAATACTTCGCGATCGAGAAACATATACTCGGTGCGGAAAAGTCCGACGCCCTGCGCGCCGCAATCGAGCACGGCGGCGGTGTCGCTGATTTGCTCGACGTTTGCGGAGAGAATTATTTGATGCCCATCGAGCGTGATGGCCGGGCTGTCTTTGATTTCCAGAAGCTTGGTCTGGATGTCTTCCTGTTCTTTTTCGAGTTGGCCGTATTCGAAGAGCGTTTGGTCGGTGGGGTTGATCACCACCACACCGTTGAATCCATCGAGCAGCGCATAATCGCCGGTGGCCATGCGTTCGCAGGCGGTCTTGAGGCCCACCACGGCGGGGATGCGCAGCGAGCCGGCGATGATGGCCGTGTGCGAGGTTTTGCCGCCCACATCCGTGGCGAAGCCCAGCACGTGTTCGGGATTGATTTGCGCGGTGACCGACGGCGTGAGGTCGTGCCGGACGAGAATGTACGGCTCGGTGAGGTGACTGAGGTCCAGCGCGCCGTGCCCGGTGAGGTTGCCGAGCACGCGGGAAGTCACATCGCGAATATCGGCGGCACGTTCGCGCAGGTATTCATCCTCCACACTGCCCAGCGCGATTGCGTAATTTTCTGAAACCTCGTGGAAGGCAAACTCCACGTTGACGTTTTCTGATTCAATGAATTTTTTAACTTCATCAAGCAGCGTCTGATCTTCAAGCACGAGCAGGTGGGCATCGAAAATTTCCGCGTCGGACGAGCCCAAATTTTCGCGCACCTCATCCTGAATGCGCGCAATCTCGCGGCGGGTGACGGTGAGGGCTTGTTGGAGCCGTTCCAGTTCGGCCGGAAAATCCTTGGGCTCAACGCGACGGCGCGCGGGGCGTTCGCCGTGATCACCATCCAGGATGACAATGCGCCCGCGCACCACGCCGGGCGAAACGCCAATCCCGCGGAAGATGCGTTCCCCATTATCAACCCCAATGGCCACGGGCGGATGATGGTTCGCGCGGAGGGCGGCAAACAAGTAAAAAGTCTAAAGTGGCGCAATTCGGGAGGGCGAAGCTCCCGTGCCAATCTCGTTTTGACTTTTTACTTTCCCCCCAATCCGCCAAAGTGTGGCTGTGCCTGACCTGCGCGCCATCCAAAACCTTGCCCTTGTGGGATTTATGGGCTGTGGAAAATCCACCGTGGGCCGCGCGGTGGCGGGCGAGCTTGGGTTTGAGTTTGTGGATACCGACGCGCTGGTGGAAGAAGCCGCGGGCATTCCCGTGAGCAAAATTTTCGCCCAAGCCGGCGAGGACGCTTTTCGCAATCTGGAACGCGAAGCCATCGCCAGTCTGGAAACGCGGCGCGGTCTGGTCATTGCCACCGGCGGCGGCGCAGTGACCTTCCCCGAAAATCTCGAAAGCCTCAAACGCCACGCACTCGTCGTTTGCCTGTGGGCCGGCGCCGAGGCATTGCACGATCGCACGAAGCACCAAACCCACCGGCCACTATTGCAGCAGGAAAATCCGTTGGAGGTCATTCGTGAAATGCTTGTCGAGCGCGAGCCGCATTATAAAAAGGCCGACGTCATCATCAACACCGAGCACCGCCCCCAACGCGTCGTCATCGCCCAAGTGAAACATCAGTTCGAGGAAACCAGCGCCGGCGCCACGTCCACCACCGCCTCCTGAGACTCCCCCGCTTTCTCCGCCTTCAACACCTGCGCCGAGGG
>CAZJRV010000263.1:0-3588 GCA_964548235.1 uncultured Verrucomicrobiota bacterium | reverse complement strand
ATGAGGTTGAAGTAGTGCGGCGTGACGGCCATGGCGAGCTTGGTGTTCGCGAGGCGCGCGCCGTCGGTTTCGGCCTCGGTGAGATCCGGAATGTGTTGCTGTAATTGCTCCAGCGAAGTAACGCGGTTCTTGAGTTGCCACTTCCAGTCGTTCCAATCCGTATCAGAAGCATCCGCCCACGCGCCACGCGGCGTGGACTGGAATTGCTTGAGTTCGCTCAGCAAATCGTGCGGGTTGATGGTGGACGACATGTGCGGGGTATCATACCGCCGCGGGCTGTTTGTGTCAATTCAGCCAAATTAAGGCCGCTGCAGAATTTTGCCGAGAGCAGTTGAGGGCCGATTCGGCGCGCGCTTGAGGTCGGCAAGAATGGTGTCGAGCAAATGCAACGATTGCAGCGCCACCTTGCGGTGGGCGGCGTGTGCTTCGTCGGTGAGTTGCGGGATGGGGCCGTTGGGTTTTTTGGGTTTGCCGATGTATTGTTCGAGCACTAAACGATATTCGCGCGTGACTCGAGTGAGTTGTTGCGGGGCATTGATTTCCACGAGCTTCAACTTTTGCACCATCGGCAACAGCACTTTCAAATGCTCGGCGTGGGTGCCGGTTTGCAAATACTCGCGCAACGGCACGGATTTGCGGCCATCCTCGTGCGCGGCTTCCACGCTCAATAGATTAGCGAGATGCCCCTGCGCGACGCCGGGCGTCCAACGGTTTTGCGCGTCGCGATTGCGGAAACGTGTTTGGGAAAGCGACCACCATTGCTCGGCGGCCAGCATGGTTTTGAAATCAAACGCGGCGAGCAAAGCATGTTGGCTGTTGGCGCGCCGGTTGGTTTCTCGAATGAAAAACTGCATCCGCCGCTTGCCATCGGTGTGGGCCAGCAACTTGACGGTGAACAGATGCGCATGGGCACGGTAGCGCGCGAGGCCCGCGCCGAGTTGCAGTTCGGAGGGCGGCAGGCTGAGGTTGAGGTACGACACTGGCGGGGTGTTTTGGAGCACCACCCGGCTGCGGCGCATCACGTCCGGCTGGAACAAAATGTTGGCGCGATTGAGCGTGAGCGAGCTGAACAGCGTGGCGCCGTTTTTTTGGATGAGCAATTCGGTGAAGCCCTCTGCCAACCACGGCGGAATGCGCGGGGCTTTGCGGCTGTAACGCCCGGCGTATTCCTCGAGCAAGAGCGAAACCATCGCGTGCAGCAGTTGGCGGCTGGGCAATTCCTCCGGCACGGTGAGTTGGTAGCGCCAGCGATCGCCATAGGCTTGGCGTTCCAGCAGCGGCTTCGTGCCCGGTGGGAGGTCGATGATGCGCAAGATGGCGTGGCCGCTCCAGAGATCGCTCACGCCCAGTTCGCGCAAGAGGCGCTTCTTGGTTTCTTCCGCAAAAAAAACGAGGCTGTGTGCATTCACCCGCACCACAGTGGGAACACCGTTGGTGCCGGAGATGATGGGCCGTGGCGCGCGATCCAGTTTCCAAATCGCCGAAAATTGCTTGGAGACACTTGTCACCGGCTGCGGACGGCGAAATTGCTGCGCATTCGCAGAACTCCACAGCACGAACACGACTAAAATGGACAGAATGCGCGTCACGATTTCTTTGCCTTCTTTTTTGCCGCCGGTTTCTTGGGATCAGCCTTTTTGGTGTCCTTGCTCCCCTTGGATTCCTTGGACTCAGTTTTTTTCTCGGTGGCCTTCTTCACGGCATCCGCGGCCTGTTTCTCGCCGCTCTTGTAGTTTTCGCTACGGTAATCCGTTTCGTAAAAACCGCCTCCCTTGAAAATGATCCCCGCGCCGGTGCCCATCAGCCGCTCCACCTTGCCGCCGCAGTTTTCATCCGGGCATTTCTTCAGGCGCGCAGCCTTGATGGATTGAAAAACCTCGAATGTCTCGCCGCAACAGGCGCACAAATAATCGTAAGTTGGCATGAACCGGAAACCCTCTCCTCCTGCGGGAAATCTATCGGAAAAACCGCGCTCAAGTCAAGCGGATGACGGCTTGCTTTTCACAGGTTATTCACATAGCGTTGCCGCGAACCCTTATTCGCCCACGGGCGACCTATGCGCTATGACAATGATGACCCGCCAAAAAGTAATGGACCAATATTTCATGGATGCCCGGCACAAGCTGATTGACATCGCCGCATTTCTGGATCGCGTGGAACGCGCAGAGGGCGATGAAGATTTTCGGATGACCGCTTTCCGTGACGCCATCAAGCAACTTGAAAACAGCAGCAACGACCGCGCCAAAGACGTCCTCATGGCTTTCAGCGATCCAACCGAGGAACCCGTCGCCAAAGCACCCGGGAAAGGCGCATGCGGCGCGTGGCCGGGGGAGCAAGAGGTTGAGGGTTGAGTGATGAGGGTTGATGGTACCTTTAATTTTCAAAAGCTGGAGGTGTGGCAGGAAGCGATTTGGTTTGCAAAGGATGTTTATGGAGTGACCAAGAAATTCCCAAGTGATGAACGGTTTGGATTAGTGAATCAGATGAGGCGTGCGGCGGTGTCCATTTCATCAAATTTGGCCGAAGGCGCTTCACGGCATTCCAAGGTGGATTTTGCACGGTTCGTGGAAATCGCAACCGGCTCGACATTTGAGGTGGTATCGCAAGCACACATCGCGCACGAGCAGCAGTATTTGAATGACGAGCAATTTCAGCAACCGTGCGAGCACGCGGACAAAATAAGTCGAATGTGCAGCGGCCTGCGAAAGTCTTTGAAGAGCAGCAACGTATGAACCCTCAACCCTCAACCCTCAACCCTCAACCCAAATGAAGTTCATCGAACCTCATGCTCACATGGTCAGTCGCACGACTGATGATTATTCGGACATGGCCACGGCAGGTTGCGTGGCGCTTTGCGAGCCGGCGTTTTGGGCGGGGTTTGATCGCGGCAGCGCGGATGGGTTTCGCGATTACTTTCGGCAGCTTACGGAATACGAACCCAAGCGCGCCGCCAATTTTGGCATCAAGCACTTCACGTGGCTTTGCATCAACCCAAAGGAATCGGAAGACATGGTGCTGGCGGCGGATGTGATCGAAGTTATTCCGGAGTTCATGGACTGCCCAAACGTGCTGGGCATCGGCGAGATTGGCCTGAACAAAAACAGCCGCAACGAAGTGAAAGTGCTCGAGCAACACGTGGACCTCGCCGCCTCGCACGATCAACTCATCCTCGTCCACACACCGCACCTTGAGGACAAGCACAAGGGCACGCGGCTGATTCTCGACGTAATAAAAAATGACAGCCGCATTCAGCCCGAACGCGTGTTGATCGATCACGTCGAGGAACACACGATTGGCATGGTGCTCGACGCCGGGCACTGGGGCGGCATGACGCTCTATCCCGAAAGCAAATGCTCCCCCGCACGCGCCATCGATATGATTGAACGTTTTGGCAGCGACCGCCTCTGGTGGGACGCCGCCTGCGACTGGGGCCCGAGCGTGCCATTAGCCGTCCCGCGCACCGCCGTGGAAATGCGCAAACGTGGCCATGACGAGGCATTGATCGAGAAAGTAATTTTCGAAAACCCGAAGACGTTCCTCAGCCAGAGTGAACGGTTTCAGCTTTGAGAATTGGCCTCGATTCCCCCA
>CAZJRV010000262.1:0-3637 GCA_964548235.1 uncultured Verrucomicrobiota bacterium | reverse complement strand
AACCAATCGGCGACGTACAGCGCGCCATCGGGGCCGGTGTTGAGGTCCACGGGGCGGAAGGCGTTGTGGGTGGAAGTGAGAATGGGCGCGAGCGTTTCCAGTTTGTGACCCGCGCCATTCACGGTGGGGCGCAGCCGGGCAATGTTGCGCGCAAAATATCCGGCAATCAAAAAATCGCCC
Organism: uncultured Verrucomicrobiota bacterium; assembly: GCA_964548235.1. Lineage (GTDB taxonomy): Bacteria > Verrucomicrobiota > Verrucomicrobiia > Limisphaerales > UBA1100 > JACNJL01. The sequence continues at coordinate 3,457 of CAZJRV010000262.1, read as the reverse complement.
TGCAAGTCCTTCGGCAAAACCGGCGTGTCGACGATTTCAATAATCATCGATTTGATCTTCGTGCCGCCGATCTGTAACCCGCCCCAGTAACTGCCGATGTTTTTATCGCTAACCACCATGCCGGGGAGCAGTTCACTGACAGTCGGACCATTGCTTTTAATAAACGGCTCGCCCCAATTGCCAAACGCGAAGCCCCACGGATTGCCGCCGCCAGCCGTACGGCGATGCGCGTGGAGTTGGCGGCGCAATGGGCGCAACCGCCACGAGCCGTGTTCGTCGAGCTTGCGAATGCCCCACGGCGTTTGCACGCGCGAGAAGCAGTGCAAACCTTGGCTAAAAAATAATTCTCCGCCGGGGCTCCAGGTGAAGGAGTTGATATTTTGATGGGTGTCGCCCGTGCCAAAGCCGGTGAAGAGCACGGCGCGTTTGTCGGCCTTGCCGTCGCCGGTGGTATCGCGCACGTGGATCATATCACGCCCATTGCCGATGTACGCGCCGCCGTGGCCAAGGGCAAACCCGGTGGGCATATTGAGGCCATCGATGTAAGTGGAAACCTTGTCGGCTTTGCCATCGCCGTTGGTGTCTTCGAGAATGAGCAGTTTGTCGTTGGGTTTCGTACCCGGTTTGATCTGCGGATACGCCCAAGTACATAGCACCCACAACCGCCCGCGCGCGTCCCATCGCATGCAAACGGGGTTGGCAATGCCCATCGATTCATCGGCGAAGAGATTAACTTGCAGGCGCTTGTCCACCGCGAACGAGGCGAGCTCGGCGGCGACGGTGTTGTTTGTTTCCGGTTTGGAAACGGAAAGGGGATTTTGAGCGTGAAGCGAGATCGCCACTGATGCGGCGGCAAATAAATGATGAAGTTTGAGTTGCATTTTCAAACTGGAAAAACTTTGGCGGTTATTGGCGTTCGCGTGCGGCTTCCTTGGCGATGGCATTTTCGAGTTGCTCGAGCTCGGGCCGGATGGCCTGGATTTCCTCGGGGAACCAGCGGTAGCTGCCGTTGAGATGGCTGCGGCTGCTGGCGGTGGATTGGCGGTTGCCGTAGAGGAAGGCCCAGTTTGTGGGGAGCCAATACTGACGCCAGAGGGCATTCTTTTTCAAAATGGATTTGCGCAGTGGCTCCAATTGCACATTGCGCGTGGCGGGCAGTTTGAGTTGTTTGGCAAACGCCGCGGCGGCGAGCTGATGACCGCGCGGCGACAGGGCGAGGCCATCGGTAGTGGCGTGTTTGCCATTCAAAGCGTTGAACAAATCGACCACCGGCAGGCTGCGCGCTCGGGCGAGTTTGCGAATGGCGGCAACGTAGCGGGCCATCGTGGCGTTGCGTTGGTTGACATCGAGACCGAGGCCGAGCGGATCGCCTGCGGGCACGGGGGTGACGAGCACGACCCGACCGGTGTACGCGCTCAATTCCGCGAGCAGTTTATCGTACGCTTGGGTAAACTCCCCCAACCGCGCCGCGCCTTCGAGTGATTCCATTTGGCCGAACCACACAAAAACAACATCGGCGGCGATGTGAGGTCGGCGGTCTTTTTCGCCGTAGCTCGGTTTGTTGGCGGCGAAGAAATTGCGCGGGCGTTGCTGGGTGTAAAGGGTGTCGGCGGGCCAGGCCATATTGCGCAGTCGAAGGCGTTGGCCGGGATGCGTACTGGCGAGCATCGTTTCAAGATGGCCGTGGAACTGGCAGTTCGCGGCGTTGGCACCGCCGATGATGACGAGCGATTGATTGTCCGCGAGCGCGAATCCATTTGCAAACGGCGGCACGGGCTTCGCCGGTTTGGCAAGAGGCCGCACCAGCGCTGGCGCAGGCGGCGGGGTGGGCTTGGGTTTCGGTGGCGCGGGATTGGTGAGTTCGCCAAGGCCGAGCGATTTGAGTGTGACGCCGGCCTCGTATTTCCAGTTGCCGGAAATGGAAAATGGTTTTTGGCCTTGGGCGGTGATTTGCATTTGCGCGGAGTTGCCCGCGAAGCCGCCGGAGTATCCGTGGTCGATCACGCGCACGGTGATGACGTTGCGGCCGGCTTTCACGAGCTTGCCGGGCACGGTGTACATGCGTGGTTGGGCCCAGAAACCGGGCGTCTCGATGCCGCCGACTTGCGTGCCGTTGAACCACGTCATGTCCATATCATCAATGGCACCGAGCGACAGCGTGAGTGGCTGGCCGGCGCGTGCGGCGGGGATTTCGAACACGCGCCGAAACCACACCGTGCCATCGTGCCCGGGCAAACCGGCGGTCTCGTAATGGCGCGGCAAATTCATCGACTTCCACCTGGCGTCATCATACCCGGGCGCGAACCATTGGCCGGCCATTCCCGGATCATTGGCATCCACCTTTGCACGCCATGCGATTACCTGCGGCGTCCAGCCGGGTTTCCCAGCCGGCGCTGCCGCCTCTTTTTTCGGCAACGCAGCGAGGAGTTGTTTTTCATTCAAGCCACCCAGTTCGAGCTTGGGATTGTGAACCAATTTCTTGACGCGATAAGCGACCGTCTGTGCCGGGCCACTGTGGACTTGAAACGCGATGCTGCCGGACAACTCACCCTTCGGGTCATCGATCGCCACGCACAACGTGCCGTTGATGGCCGTCCAAATCCGGTGGCCCACCGCCAGGATTTCGTAATGATTCCATTCGCCGCGCTTCAACGCCTTGGCCGCGCGATTGTTCCAGTCCAGCTTGCCGCGCCCGTGTTCATGGTAGAGCTTTCCCCAAACACCCGCGCCGACATCGGCCTGATAGCCATGCGCCTGCCCGGCGGCATTCGCTTCCTTCGAGCGAAACTGAATGCCCGCGTTGCGATTATCCGGCGTGAGCTTCACATCCACCGACAAATAAAAATCCTTCACCGGAACTGCCGACCAAATAAATTCATTCTTCGGCACATTCACCGCCGAGTGTCCGATGATTGCGCCATCCTTCACCGCCCAATATTTCGGCTGCGAAGTCGACCATCCCTTCAAGTCTTTCCCATTGAAAAAAGATTTGTCCACCTGCGGCCCATCCGCCGCCCCACCCGAAACCGCCGCCAACAACGCTGCGGCGAACGACAATCTAAAGAGTTTAACAGAAGTATTCATAATCATTTTGCACATTTGCGATCGCAAAAAATACACCAGATCGGAACAGATGGACAACTGAATTCCACGGACTATTCGAAGGAACTCGCATTTGAACGACCATTGCGTGTCATTAAAGCGCTCATTGCCATTCAGTGTTCGAGAGGTTACAAATCCGTATGCGCATTCTATTTTCTTTGTTGGTGGTGTGTGGCGTTTTGCAGGGGGCGGAGCAGATTGATCGTCCAAATGTGCTTTGGATTACGGCGGAGGATATGAGCCCGGTGCTGGGTTGTTATGGAGACAAGTTTGCCGTCACGCCAAATATCGACCAGCTGGCCAAGGAGAGCGTGCGGTACACGAAGGCGTTTGCGAGTGCGCCGGTGTGTTCGCC
>CAZJRV010000261.1:0-3639 GCA_964548235.1 uncultured Verrucomicrobiota bacterium | reverse complement strand
GGAACCGGATTACTGGGTGGCCATCGCCGCTTCCTTGTCGGCAATGTTCTCGAGCAGTTTATCAATCACAAACGCGCTGTCCACGCCCTCGCTCTGCGCCTGGAAGTTGGTGAGGATGCGATGGCTGAGCACCGAGTGCGCCACCGCTTCCACGTCTTCCCAGCCCACCACGTAACGTCCATGCAACACCGCATGCGCCTTGGCGCCACGGACGAGGTACTGCACCGCGCGCGGACCGGAACCCCACGTGACCCATTTCTGGATCCACTCGGGCGCGTCGTCGCTCTTCGGGCGGGTGAGGCGTACCATGTCCACCACATCATCATAAACATGATCCGGCACAGGCACGCGCTCGACGAGGCTTTGGTACGTTTGCAGCGTGGGGCCATCGATGACCTCCTGCAAATCCGCCGCATGCGTGCCGGTGGTTTCGCGTGCAATCCGGCGCTCCTCTTCCACGCTGGGATAATCCACTTGGATGAGAAACATAAAGCGGTCCAGCTGTGCCTCGGGCAAAGGGTACGTGCCTTCCTGCTCGATGGGGTTTTGCGTGGCGAGTACGAAGAACGGCTGCGGCAAAGCACGATGCTCGCCGCCGGTGGTCACGCGATGTTCCTGCATCGCCTCCAAGAGCGCGCTCTGCGTCTTGGGCGGGGTACGGTTGATTTCGTCCGCGAGAATGATGTTGGCAAAGATTGGCCCTTTCACGAATTCAAACTGGCGCCGGCCTGCCTCGCCTTCCTGCAAAATCTCCGTGCCCGTGATGTCACTCGGCATCAAGTCCGGCGTAAACTGAATGCGGCTAAATTGCAGGCTCATGATCTTGGAAAGCGAATTGACCATCAACGTCTTCGCCAAACCCGGCACACCCATTAACAGGCTGTGGCCACGCGAGAGGATGCAGATGAGCATTTGCTCCACCACCTTGTCCTGCCCGATGATGATCTTTGCCATCTCCGCCCGCATGCCGCTGTACTGCTCGCGCAGTTGATCGACCGCTCGTTTGTCCTCATCGGAAACCTGATTCATGCCACCACCAAAACTGGAGGCATCCGCGTTAAGAAGGGGTTGTTTGTGCATAAAGGTAAATCTGTGCTGCTGTTGGACGGCGAGCCTAACGGAAAGCTCCCCCATGGCAAACGAAATAGTGTCATTCCCAAGACAAATCCAAACAAAACCCCTGCCTTACAAAAGAACACCCGAAAACACTCGGCGAAGGTAGGGCGGCATCTCCGAAACCACCTTGGCGCGCTCGGAGAGCAAATACCTAAATGCACCCCGGGAGCTTCGCCCTCCCATGAAATTGGCTGATTCACAAAGGAGACGATTTGGGGTTGCCATCGGCTCGGCTTTGCGTACCCTTTATATAAAGTCGTTTGGCGGAGCAAGGTCTGGCCTTGTGCCGTCCAATTCCCAATTAGTTGCTAAACTTGTCCTAAAACCATGAAAAAACTCATTGCTTCTCTGGCCCTCGTTGCCCTCGCCATCACACTCATCAATGCCGCAGATCCGCCCGCCAAGCTTTCCAAGGCAGAAAACTGGAAGGCGTACGATGCCGCCCTCAAGAAGGGGCTGCCCAAGACGGCGATCACGCACTTGGAACCGATCATCGCACAAACGCTGCGCGACAAGGATTACGCCGAGGCCATCAAGGCGATTGGCAAGAAGATGGCGCTGGAGAGCAATATCCAAGGCAACAAGGCGCAGGAAAAGATTCGCCGGATGGAGGCTGAGATTGCCAAGGCGCCCAAGGAAATGAAGCCGGTGATGGAGGCGATCCTTGCCAACTGGTACTGGCATTACTTCCAACAAAACCGCTGGCGTTTCCTGCAACGCACGCGCACCGGCGCGGGCGCGGGCAATGATTTCGAGACGTGGGATCTCCCGCGCATTTTCAATGAGATCGACAAGCAGTTTAACAAAGCGCTCGTCCACAAAGCGGTTCTCAAGAAAACCCCGGTGGCCGATTACAACGATCTCCTGCAAAAAGGCAGCGCGCCCGACAGCTTCCGGCCCACGATGTACGATTTTCTCGTGTACAACGCGCTGCAGTTTTACAGCAGCGGCGAGCAGGCCGGCGCCAAGGCGGAGGATGCCTTTGAGCTGAGCGCGACTGATCCTGTTTTTGATTCCGCCGCGAAATTCATGGCGTGGCAGATCAAGACCACCGACACCGAAAGCCGTACGGTCAAGGCGCTGAACCTTTACCGCGACCTCCTGGCCTTCCATAAGAATGACAAGGACAAGAGCGCGTTCATCGATGCCGACTTGGCCCGCATCAATTTTGGCAAGAACAAGGCCTTTGGCGAAACGAAGAGCGACCGCTACCGCGCCGCGCTCAAGCGGTTCATCGGCGAATGGGCCGACCACCGCATCTCCGCCCGCGGGCGTTTCAATCTCGCCCAGTCGCTGGATCAGGAAGGCGACAAAGTGCAGGCCATCAAGATCGCCCGCCAAGGCGCGAATGCGTTTCCCAAATCCCCCGGTGGCGCGCAGTGCCACAATCTGGTCATCCAAATCGAGTCCAAGAGCAGCAGCGTAAACATCGAGCGCGTTTGGAATGATCCGCAATCCGAGATCACCATCAAGTATCGCAACGTGGATCAAATCCATTTCCGCGTAGTGGCCGAGAATTGGGAAGCGGCCATGAAACGCAAGCGCGGCAACCCGCAGTGGCTCGACCAAAACGAACGCGCCGCCCTGCTCCGCAAGGAGGTCATCAAGGAATGGAGCGTCAAGCTGCCGCCCACCACCGACTATCACGAAGCGGTGAAGACCATCAAACCACCCAAGGGAATGCCGGAGGGATTTTATTATCTCATCAGCAGCCACACAAAAAATTTCACGGCGGCCAATAACGTTTGCTATTACACCAGCTTTTGGGCGAGCGACCTCTCCATCGTGATGCGCCAGCGCAGCGGGAACGGATTGGTGGAAGGCTTCGTCCTCAATGCCAACAGCGGCGAGCCGGTGCCCAATGCCAAGGTGCGCGCGTGGGTCCGCGAACGCAACGGCGTGCGACGCGAGATTGCCCCGACCGCATCCGACCGCAATGGCCATTTCAAGATTCAGGCTGTGCAACGCGGGTACCTGTTGCTCGCCAGCAAGGGCAATCAACAGCTCAGCACCGCCAATGATTATTACAACCACGGTCGAATCAGCAATCCGCGCCCGTACGATCGCACCATCTTTTTCACCGACCGCTCGCTCTATCGCCCTGGCCAAACGGTGCATTACAAGGGCCTCTGCATTCACGTGGATCAACATCGCGATGACTACCGCACGGTCCCGAATTCATTTGTCACGGTCATCTTCCGCGATCGCAACGGCAAAGAGGTCGAACGCCAACAACATCGCGCCAATGATTACGGCTCGTTCAGCGGCAAATTCAATGCCCCGCGCGATCGCGTGCTGGGCCACATGAGTTTGCAGGTGACCACCGGCCCACGCGGCAGCGCCTCCATCAATGTGGAGGAATACAAGCGGCCCAAGTTCGAGGTGAACCTCGAGGCGCCCGAAACCGCCGGCAAACTGAGCGGCGAAGTCGCCCTCATCGGCAAGGCCACAGGCTACACCGGCGCTGCCATCAACGATGCGAAAGTCAAATGGCGCGTCGTGCGCGAGGTGCGTTACCCCATC
>CAZJRV010000260.1:0-3639 GCA_964548235.1 uncultured Verrucomicrobiota bacterium | reverse complement strand
GCTCTCAAGCGCGCCGAACCCATCCGTCCCCCCGCCACCCCCTCCACTGTCGTCCTCCCCGGCGACAAAGACCAATCCATGTTCGTCGCCTTCAGCTGCCGCGCGTTTTTGGAGGGATTGGAAAAGTAACGTGCAGGGGGCGCCATGATGTGATAGATTTTCTCCCATGTCGGATTACAAAGATTTAATCACCGTGGAACCGGGAAAGCGCGGCGGAAGGCCATGCATTCGCGGGATGCGAATTGCCGTGGCCGATGTGCTGGGCTGGCTTGCTGCTGGGATGAGCCATGAGGAAATCATCGCCGACTTTCCGGAACTAACCGAAGAGGACATCCTCGCCTGTCTGGCCTTTGCGGCGGACCGTGAGCAGCTCACGCAAACGGCTTCCTCATGAAGCTGTTGTTCGACCAGAATCTCAGCCGCAAACTCTGCTCCCAACTCGATGACTTGTTCCCCGACTCGGAGCACGTGCTTAAACTCGGCTTGGTTCTGGAAATCTATTGATAAACTCATGAAGACTTTCCTCGCCATTTTATTTTCACTTATGGTTTCTGGCACCGCGAGTGCCCAACCCAACGTCCTCTTCATTGCCATTGATGACTTGAATGATTGGGTGGGCTGCCTCAAGGGGCATTCGCAAATCCGCACGCCGCATATGGATGGGTTGGCGCGGCGGGGGGTGTTGTTTGCCAATGCGCATTGTCAGGCGCCGATTTGTAATCCTTCGCGGGTGAGCCTGCTGACGGGGGTGCGGCCTTCGACCTCGGGGGTGTATGAGTTGAACCAGCCGCATCATTTGTCGCCGGTTCTAAAAAAGGCGGTGACGTTGCCGGCGCAGTTCAAGGCCAATGGGTATCACGTGCTGGGGCGCGGGAAGATTTATCACGGGCGTTATAAGTATCCGGAGGATTGGCACGATTTTAAGACGACGGGCGATGCGCGGAACCAGCAATTTCGGGTGAAGCCGGTTTCGAGTGTGCCGGGGATTGGCGTGCGGGATTTTGGGCCGATTGATTTGGAGGAGGAAAAGTTTGGGGACTTGATGAATGCGCGCTGGGCGGCGGCGCAGTTGAAAAAAGATTTTAGCAAACCATTCTTCCTCGCCGTGGGCATTCGGCTACCGCACGTGCCGTTGTATGCGCCGAAACGATTCTTCGCGCGACATCCGGCGGCGAAGGTGCGTCTGCCGGCCATCAAGGCCAATGATCTGGCCGATGTGCCGGCGGCGGGCGTGGCGATTACGCGGTTCATGTATGGCACGCCATTGAATCACAAATCGGTCATCGAATCGGGCAATTGGAAAAACGCTGTGGCGGCGTACCTCGCGTGCACGGAGTTTGTGGATCACTGCGTGGGTGTGATGCTCAAGGCGCTGGACGAAAGCGCGCACGCGAAGAACACCATCGTTGTGCTGTGGAGCGACCACGGCTGGCACCTTGGCGAAAAGGAACATTGGGCGAAGCGCTCGCTTTGGGAACGCTCCACCCGCGTGCCGCTCATCCTCGCCGGGCCCGGCATCGCGCAAGGCACCAGCCCGCGCGCGGTGGGGTTGATTGATTTGTATCCCACCCTCGCCGAGCTGTGCAAATTGCCCAAGCCCCCACAACAACTCGAAGGCCGTTCGCTTCTGCCGCTCCTGAAAAATCCAAAAGCCAAGTGGCCGCACGCAGCATTGACCACCTTTCACCGCCGCGACCACGCCCTGCGCACCGAACGCTGGCGCTACATCCGCTACGCAAACGGCGATGAGGAACTGTACGATCACACCAAGGATCCCCACGAGTGGGAAAACCTCGCGAAGGATGGCCAGTTTGCGGATGTGCTAAAGCGTTTCCGCGTGCAACTGCCCAAGGTGAACGCGCCGGACGCGCCGACACGGTAATTCTCACCACAGAGATACAAAGGAGGGTTGTTGAAAATTCTCTGTGCTCTCTGTGCCTCTGTGGTTAGTTTGCCCGCGCGCAAATGAGCCTTCCGAAAATAGCTGTGACGATGGGCGATCCCGCCGGGGTGGGGCCGGAGGTTTGTTTGCATCTGTTGCAGAGTGCCGAGGTGGCGGGGCGATGTGTGCCGGTCATTTTTGGCGATCGGGCGGTGCTGGAGCAGGCGGCGGAACAGTGCGGGTTGGCGAAGCCGGCGCAGTACATCGGCGGCTTGGCGGAGGCGGATGGGCCGTGCGTGCTGGACTTGGGCGCAATTGCGCCAACTGATTTTGAAACGGGCACCGTGAATGCCGCCACCGGTCGCGCGGGGTACACATATGTGGAGGACGCCATCAATGCCGCACTCAGTGGGCAGGTGGCGGCGGTCACCACGGCGCCGCTTAATAAAGAGGCGTTGCGCGCGGCGGGCATTGCCCATCCGGGTCACACGGAGATTTTTGCCGCGCTCACGCATGCTCAAAATTTTTGCATGATGCAATACTCGGCCGAAGTGCGTTGTGTGTTTGCGACCACGCACGTGCCGTATGCCGAGGTACCGCAACTGCTGACCAAGGAGCGCATTCTCGATGTGCTCGAGCTGGGCGCGCAGGCAATGCGGCGCATCGGGTGCATCAACGGCACGGAACCGAAGATTGGCGTGCTCGGGCTCAACCCGCACGCGGGCGAGCACGGATTGTTTGGCAATGAAGAGGCGCGCATCATCCTCCCGGCCATCGAGGCGGCGCGCGAACGCGGCTTCAACGTCGAAGGCCCCATCCCGCCGGACACCGCCTTCATCCCCGCCAAACGCCGTGCCACGGATTTCTTTGTGTGCATGTACCACGACCAAGGCCATATTCCCTTGAAGGCGCTCGCCTTCGATAATGCCGTAAACACCACGCTCGGCCTACCCATCATCCGCACCTCCGTTGATCACGGCACCGCGCTGGACATCGCCGGCCAAGGCAAGGCCAACCCGAGCAGCCTGTTCGAGGCCGTGAAGCTGGCGGTGAAACTCACCGGCACCGACGTGTGATGCGCAGTCAGTCTTCGGCATTTTGAAATTGCTTCACCGATGGTTGGTTGTATTATCGGTGCGGATCATGACACGTTTTTTCCTAACAATTGGATTGTGCCTTGGCGGGGCGTTGATGGCGCAGTCGGTAGCGAACGATGCGACGCCAGTGCAGAATATTTCGGTGGCGAAGGGGTTCAATGTGGAGTTGCTCTACTCGGTGCCGAAGCCGGTGCAGGGGTCCTGGGTGGCGATGTGCAATGATGACAAGGGGCGGATCATTGTGAGTGATCAGTTTGGGGGGTTGTACCGGTTCACACCGCCGTCGGCGGGGAATCAGTTGAAGCAGTCGGACATCGAAAAGGTGCCGGCGAAGATTCGCGCGGCGAACGGATTGCTCTGGGCCAATGGGGGGCTTTATGTGGCGGTCAACGACTATGAGCGTAAATTCCCCAGCGGTTTGTATCGGGTGACGGATTCGGATGGGGACGACAAGCTGGACAAGGTGGTTTTGCTGCGCGAGATGTTTGCGCGGGGGGATCACGGTGTGCATGCGATTTTGCCGGGGCCGAAGAATACGCTGTACCTCATTACCGGCAATAACACGGAGCCGCTAAAGACGCAGACCTCGCGCGTGCCGCGGCATTGGGGTGAGGATCATTTGCTACCGCGCATGCCCGATGGGCGCGGACACAACCGCTC
>CAZJRV010000259.1:0-3650 GCA_964548235.1 uncultured Verrucomicrobiota bacterium | reverse complement strand
AACTCAAAGCCTTCATGCAAGGTCTCTCCAGCACGCGGGTTGTAAATAAATTCCGGCATGCCGCGGCTATCGCGAATCATCCGGGCTTGATCGGCGCTCATATTATCCGCTACACCATGCTCGGGTTGGCAAGTAGTGTAGCACTGGTAAAACGCCGTGCCGCGATACTCGAGGCCATCGAGCATCGCTTTGTAAAGCTTGGCACTGTTGGCCATTGAGACTTGCGCAACGTAAGGCGAGCCGTGGCCGGCGGTGAAGGTTTCTGCGACGCTCTTTTTCTCGATGAGCTTACCCTGCGAGGCCACGCCGAATTGGTTCATATCATAGCCACCGAGCATGTTGGAGCTGTCGCTGTTCTGGCCGCCGGTGTTGGAGTATACCTGTGTGTCGAGCATCAGCATCAGCACGTTGGGTTTGTTTTGCAAAACCACTTTGGAAACATTTTGGAATCCGATGTCGCCCATCGCGCCGTCGCCGCCGATGGCCCACACCTTGGGCAGCTCGCGCACTTCCTGATCGGTCATCTGCGTGTCATCGAGGTGGGTGATCTCAAAATAATCGCGCTCGCCGCTCACGCCATCCTCGCGTTCGAGCAACGCGGTGGCCAAACGCTCGGGCGCCACTGAACGCCGCGCGTGATTGAGCATCGACGATTCGCCAAACAGCCAGCTGATGGTGGTGCCATCTTGAAAGAGCGAATTCATCCACGGATACGGATGCGGATTGCTCGGCGGCGTGGAGCCGTACACCGTGTTGCAGCCGGTGTGCGCGCCCATATACATCACGCTCATTCCGTTGGCGTGGCGGCCATCGATGGCTTGGATGTCGCGGTGGTTGAAAGCGTCCTGCCGCAACACGGTGATGAGGGCGTCGATGAGTTCGTTATCGGCAATCTCGCCGTGCGCTTCGAGGCGATGATCGGTGTCGGCGTCATTCTCGCCGCCGAGCCCCATCACCACGTGGGCGATGCTGCGTTTGTAAAAATTGTATTCCTCTTCGCTGCGTTCTTTGAGCGCCGCGAGCTTCGCTGCGCCGTTGGATTCCAGTTCGTTGGCCTTCTCGCGCAGGCGCGCGGCTTTCTTGTGATACATTGGCCGCATATACGCTTCGGTGACGGATGCCACCGCGCGCAGCACGCTCTTCTCGCCGCAACCGGCGCACGCCCCATCGCCGCTGACGAGTGCCTCGTAATTGCGACGCACCATCAAATGATTTCGCAGCGCCGCTTCACGCGAAGCTTCGGGCGTGTCGTCATTGTACAGCCCAAGAAATTTCTGGCTCGTATCGGGCAGCAACCGGCTGAACACCTGCGCGCTGGTCAGCTCGGCGTTGAGGTCCGGTGTTTCAGTCACCATCCGCAGCGCGTCGTGATCGCCGCAAACCTGCACGCATTCGCCGCAGCCTTTGCAGAGATCGGAAACAAAAATCGCAAAGAGGCCGCCATTGCCGGGACTCTTCTTTTCCACACTGCGATAAATGGCGGAGACATCATTATACGCCAACGGCAGCTTATCGATGATGGTCATAAACTCCGCGCGCGCGCTTTCATCAATGCTTGTGAGTTGATCCACTTCGGATCGCAAAATATCTTTGAACGGTTCCTTGCCTTTGCTGGCAACATTCTCGTTCATCCGCGCGCGGCAGCGATCGTCGAGGCCTTTCACTTCGTTGAGCAACGCCTTTTGCGCGTCCTTATCGTCCACATAATTTCGGATGGCCGTGACCAAAACCGTGCTGAGATCCTGCGCGGTATTGGGCAGCGCGGTGTCCGGACAGGCGGTGATGCACTCCATGCACTGGGTGCAGTTTTCCGCGATGTAAACGGGGGTCTCGCGGCGGGCCACATATTTGCTTTGCGTGGCGCCACTGCCCGAGCCCATCACGCCGAGGCTGGCGAAGGCACCGGCAGGCTGGTGGTAGCCGAGGTCATTGCGGAACTCAGAATCAAATTTTTCCATCGTCTGGAACGGCGCGCGTTCCTGTTCTTCGGGCATGGCGCAGCTGGGGCAGCCGCTGGCATCGCAGCCGGCGGTTCCGGGCATTTCGTGGTCGGCGGCCGTGTGCGGGGCGAGCATTGGGTTGCGCATACTGGAGGTATCGGCGTCGTCAATTGCGCCGTATTGAATTTCCACCACGCGCTCGAAGCCGCCGAGCATCACTTTCATGTTCGACTCCACCACGGCCTTGCCAAACCGGCCAAACTTTTTCTCGTACTGATCGTGTACGATTTGGTGGTACTCCTCCTCGCCGATGTTGTGGTCCTTGAGAAAACTGGAAACACGGAAAAACGCACCGAGGAATGAGTTGCCCTGCATCCGCAGCTGGAGATCCGCGCGGCTGGTGGCTTCACGCGCAACATCAAATCCGGACAGAATGAATACGCGGATGTTGTTCTCTTTAATATACGCGCGATGATGGGCGGGGATGCGTTGCCACGCGGTCTCGGGCGACTCGTTGCTTTCCCAAACAAAACTCGCGCCTTTGTTGAGGCCCTCAAGCGGGTTGCAATGCGTAAAGGCCTTGGGATCGCAACACAGCACGACGTCCACGTGGTTGAGTTCGCAATTCACCAGAATGCGCTCGGGCGCGACGGTGAGAAAATAATTGGTGGGCGCGCCTTTTTTCTCCGAGCCATATTTCGGGTTGGCCATGATGAAGAGCTTGTCTTCGAGTTGGCCGAGGTCGTCAAAGCTCGGGTTGCGTTCGGAAATAATTTGGCCGAATTTGCCGACAATCTCGCCGAGGTTTTTGCCGGTGGTAATCATGCCCCAACCGCCGATGGAATGAAACCGCACGGCAATCGCGCCATTGGGCAGCAGCGAGGGGGTGTCCTTGGAAATGACGTTGTACGGGTGGTCGATGCCGAGGGTGAAATAGGATTCGCCATCCTCCGCGCTGCGTCCGTCTTTGCGCTTGGTTTGGCCGGTGGCAAATTCGTATGCGCCCAGCGAATGTTCGGGCCGGAAATCGCGTGAGCCCATTCCGTAGCTGCCGCGGAAAATGCGCGGCATTTCGTCATCAGTGAGTGAGGGCAAATCGCCGCCGTGTTTGCCGCTCTCCAAGCCTTTGGAAAGCGCGGTGCGAATGTCGCGGCCCAATGGGTTGTCGCCGGCTAATGCTTCGTCGGTACGCTCGATGACGATGACGTTTTTCTTTCCGCGCAGCGCATTGATCACCGCCGCTTCGGGGAAAGGGCGGATGACATTGATATGGATTGAGCCGACTTTGGCGTTGCGCTGTTCGCGCAGATAATCGCAGGCGCACTCCACATTTTCCGCCGCGCAACCGAGCGACACAAACACGGTGTCCGCGTCCTCCGTGCGATGTTCCGAAATGAGCCCGTAGCGGCGGCCGGTGAGTTGGGCAAATTCCTCGTAGCATTGCTCAAGCATTCCGAGGATGGGCTCGCTGAAATTATCGCGGCGCGCGATGCAGCCGTTCATGTGATGCTCCTGGTTTTGGACCGGGCCGAGCAGTACGGGGTTTTTGAGATCCATCATCTCCGGCACACGCCGACGCGTGGGGCCGAAGAGCTCGCGCTGAGCGGGGGTGGGGCAATCGACAATCTCATCTGGCGCACCAAGATATTCGCGCAACAAATCTGCTTCCGGCGCGCGGTAGGTGCGCTCGGAGTGGGTGGTGAGCATTCC
>CAZJRV010000258.1:0-3651 GCA_964548235.1 uncultured Verrucomicrobiota bacterium | reverse complement strand
TGCAGCGGCGCGGGCAACGCAAAAGTTCTGGTGGGCGGCAAACTTTGCCCCGTGCTCGGTCGCGTGACGATGGACCAAATGCTCGTTGATGTTTCAAAAATAAAAGCCGCCAAACCGGGCGATGAAGCCGTGCTCATCGGTCGCCAAGGCAAACAGGAAATCACCGCGCACCAACTTGCAAACTGGGCGGGCACGCTCCCGCTCGAAGTGCTCACCGCCATCGCCTACCGCGTCCCGCGCGTATACCGCGGTGGGCAGGCGGCTTGACCTCGCGCTGCCAATCCATTCTACTGCCGCCGTGGGAGGGACAAAATCACCAGCCAAACAGCCGATGACACTTGTGCGCTTCGTCGGGCTCGTTTTCAAAGGTGCGGCGATGGGCGCAGCCAACGTCATCCCCGGCGTCTCCGGCGGCACCATCGCACTCATCACCGGCATTTATGCCGACCTGATTCACACGCTCAAATCCATTGGCTGGAAGGCCATAAAACTTTTTGCTGCGGGAGATTTCCGTAAGTGGTTCGACCACCTCAACGGTCCCTTCGCCTGCGCGGTGGGCATTGGCGTGGCGGCCAGTGTGTTTACGTTTGCAAATGTGTTGGAGCAATTGCTTGCCAATCACGAAACGCTGACAATGGCGTTTTTCTTCGGACTCATTCTTGCATCCATCGTTCTCGTTGCCCGCCAAGTGCCCAAGTGGAATCCACTCACCATTCTCGCGCTGCTCGCAGGCATCGCGGGCGCGGCGTCCATTTTGCTGGTGAAACCGCTCGTGCAAAATCCAGCACCGGCCTATTTATTTCTGTGCGGCGTGGTGGCGATGTGCAGCATGATATTACCGGGCATCTCCGGCTCCTTCATTCTTATCTTGATGGGAAACTATTCGCTCATTCTCAAAGCCACCAGCAACGTGCGCGACTTCGACAGCTCACTCCCCATCCTCCTGCCTTTCGCCGCCGGTTGCGCCGTGGGGTTGCTGGGTTTCGCGCGAGTGCTTTCGTATATTTTGGATAAATTCAAAGCCGCCACGCTGGCCGTGCTCACTGGGTTTGTCATCGGCTCGCTTGGGGTAATTTGGCCTTGGAAATTTACATTGGAAAAAATAGTCGGCGAAAAGACCGTTGTGACCGGCTACACTTGGCAATTCCCCGCGGCCGACAAACCCTTCCTCCTCGCCGTGCTGCTCATGCTCGCTGGTGCCGGCCTTGTACTCTTGCTCGACAAAATTGCGGCGAACAAAGAAGCCAAAAATTGAACACGGATGCCCACGATGCACAGGATAAAAACCCATCCTGAATATTCTTCCCATCTGTGTTGAAAAAGTTTCCAGCCATTCCTGTGAAATCTCCATCCTTGCCCCACACGCGCTGCTCGGTGTACCAACGCACATGAATTTGATGAGCCTTGTTGGGTTGGTGCTGTTCCTAACTATAGCGTGGGGGTTGTCGCTCAAACGCGATAAATTCCCGTGGCGCATTGTGCTCTCGGGCTTGGGACTGCAACTCGCGCTCGCGCTGTTCATGCTGAAAACCACGGTCGGAGAAAATATTTTTTCCTTTGCCAAAACCGCTGTCCAAAAACTGCTGGACGCCGCCGAGGCTGGCACCTCGCTAGTCTTCGGCCCCTTGGCCAACCGCGGCGAGATGGGCGAAGCCTTCGGCAAAATAGGCGACAGCACCGACGACACCGGCGCGTTGGTTGCCATTATTATTGGCGGCACCATCATCCTTGTGGCCACCGTCTCGAGCCTGCTTTATCACCTCGGCATTCTGCAACGCATTGTGCGCGGCATGGCGTGGGTCATGCGCCGCATCCTCGGCACCAGCGGCAGCGAAAGCCTCTGCAGCGCCGCCAATGTTTTCATGGGCCAAACCGAGGCGCCCCTCGTCATCAAGCCCTACCTCAAAGGCATGACCCGCAGCGAAATCATGACCATGATGGTGGCCGGCATGTCCACCATCGCCGGCGGCGTGTTCGCCGTGTACGCGAGCTTCGGCAAAAGTGCGGGCTACGACAACATGGCCGGCCACCTGCTCACCGCCTCCGTGATGGCCGCTCCGGTGGCGTTATTAATGGGAAAAATTCTCCTGCCCGAAACTGAAACCAGCCCCACCTCCGATGGCGCCACCGCCGAGGTGAAACCTGAAACCTCCAACATACTCGACGCCCTTTGCCAAGGTGCCGGCGACGGCATGAAGCTCACTATCAACGTGCTCGCCATGCTCATCGCCTTCACCGCCGCGGTCGCGCTCCTCAACATTCTCATCGCCCAGCCCCAACAATGGGCCGGCGTGGCCACCGACAGCACCGTCACATTCCAAAACATCCTCGGCTGGCTCAACGCGCCCTTTGCCTATCTCATGGGCATCCCATGGGAAGATTGCATCGCCGTCGGCCAAGTGCTCGGTGAACGGATTGTGCTCAACGAGTTCATGGGATTCAAGGCACTGACCAATCCCGAGGTCACCACCCTCGTGGATAAACAACGCAGTTTTTATATCACCACCTACGCCATTTGCGGCTTCGCAAACTTCGCCAGCATCGCCATCCAAATCGGCGGCATCGGCTCCCTCGCCCCCGAACGCCGCAAGGATCTCGCCAAGTTCGGCCTTCGCGCCATGGCCGGCGGCATCCTCGTCAGTTATATCAATGCCTGCATCGCGGGCCTCTTCATCTAATCCTCTGTGCTCTCTGTGCCTCTGGGGTAAAAATTTGATTCACCACAGAGGCACAGAATTGAAAGCCCCTTTTTTCTTCTTTCCATCGGGTGGAGATCCTCTAAAATTTTGCACATGAATTCCAATGACATCCCCAAGAAATCCATCGCTTCCTCACGCCGCACTTTTATGAAAACCACTGCCGCACTCGGCGCGGCCGTGGCGCTGCCTTCATTCTCCATGCGCGCGGCGGCGAATAAGAATAGTAAGCTGCGCATCCTGCACATTGGCGTGGGCGGCATCGGCGGGATGCAACGGGGACAGTTGAAAAGCCATCCCAAGGTGGAGTTTGGTTTTTTGTGTGATGTGGATTCCAATACGCTGAAGAATGTGGGGCGCGGGTTCCCGAAGGCGAAACAGTTCACCGACTATCGCGAGGCGTTTGAGAAACACGTGGACGAGTTTGACGCAGTCATTGTCGACACGCCCGACCACCATCACGCGCCGATGATGACGCGCGCGCTGGCCGCCGGCAAACACGTCTACGGCCAAAAGCCGCTCGTCCATCAACTCGACGAACTGCGGATGATTCGAGAGGTGCTCGCAAAACGCCCGAAGCTCTACACGCAAATGGGCAACCAACGCGCGTGCTTCCCCGGCCGCATGCAAGCGGTGGAAATTTTGAAATCCGGCCAACTCGGCAAGCCCGTCGAGGCCCACGTCTGGACCGGCACCGTTTCGCGCGGCCACTATTTTGATGCCCCGTGGCGCGAACTGCCCGATGCCAAACCCATCCCGGCGCACATGAAATGGGATCTTTGGAACGGCCCCCTCAAGAAGCCCATGCCCTACACCGACGACATCGCCCCGCGCCGCTGGCGGTCCTACTGGGAAACCGGCGGCGGCCAACTCGCCGACTGGGGCTGCCACCTCATCGACCTGCTTTACTTCGCCTTCGATATGCCCGCGCCCGAGTCGGTGCAGACCAATACCA
>CAZJRV010000257.1:0-3708 GCA_964548235.1 uncultured Verrucomicrobiota bacterium | reverse complement strand
CAGCGTCATCGGGCGACCGGTTTGTTCCATCACCCATTGGCCGAGGTTTTCGTCGGGGACAAATAGCAAATCCTTGTCGGGCGGGCATTGCTCGACAATTTTTTTGGCATTGCCGCTGGTGCAGATGACATCGGAAAGGGCTTTCACCTCGGCACTGCAGTTCACGTAAGTGACGGTGAAAAAATTCGGGTTGGTGGCCTGCAGTTCGCGCAGCTTGTCCGGCGGGCAACTTTCCTCCAGCGAACAGCCCGCATCGCGGTCGGGCAGGATGACGGTCTTGTCCGGCGATAAAATTTTTGCCGTCTCGGCCATAAAATGCACGCCGCAGAAAACGATGACGTCGGCATCGGTAATGGCGGCCTGTTGGGAGAGGCCCAGCGAATCGCCCACGTAATCACCAATCTCCTGAATTTCCGGCACCTGATAATTGTGCACGAGAATGACGGCGTTGAGCGATTGCTTCAACTCGGCGATCTCTTCTGCAAGTGCGGCCAGGGGCATGTGCGGAGTATAAACTCAACGCAGTGGGTCGTCAATTTCGCGTGGATAATTTTAGTTTCCCAATCTGTGTCATCTCGCTATGCTGCTCACACCCTGCGCGCCCGAGGATTGAAAAATCGGGATGAATGTCCATTGTCCATTACCGCCGACGCATCGCAAGGCCACCTTTGCGCGGGTTTATTCGGAGCTCGCGCTGCATCAGGCGGTGATTCGCGCCTATTCCAAGCCGCTCTTCACGTGGCGCAAGGCGCTGGGGATGTCGCACGATGGCCGCACGCTTTATGACTTCGCGCGGCACTCGTTGAAAAATATTCACAAGCTGCACCGGCAATTAACTGAGGGCACCTTCCAATTCCGCCCGGGCATTGCGTTGCAGTATAATTTCAATGGCAAACATCGCACCATCAACCTCTTCCCTTGGGAGGAGCGGATTGTGGATCTGCTGTTGTACCGTGTGCTCACGCACCATTTTCACGGCGCCTTCGAGCCGAGCTGCCACGCCTATCGGATGGGTGGCTTCGGTGTGGACCAATGCCAGCGCAGCCTCAACTCGCGCTTGCGTGAGCTGCACAAATCATCACGCCCAATTTATTTTGTAAAACGCGATGTGCAGGATTATTTCCCCAGCCTCGATCACGAATGCTTGCTGGCGATGCTCGCCGAATGGGTGGAGCCGGACGACATTCTGTTTGAGTTGCTGCGTCAGCGCATTGAGTTTGAAATCAAAACGCACGGCACGGTGCAAACCAATGAACGCGGCGTGGCCTTCGGCACGGCGATCGCCTGTTTCTTTGCCAATCTTTACCTCACGCCGCTGGATCGACGCCTCGCGGCCGTGCCGGGGTTGCGCTACTACCGTTATGCCGATGATTTATTAGCATTCTCGGGCGACCGTGCCACAACGGCGCATGCCGAAGAGATCATCGACGAATCCTTTGAAGCCCTGCGCCTTCGCAGCAAGCCAAAGCATCACCGGAATTTTTATTTCCCGGCGGAAGCTAATCGCAGCCAAGTGGATGAACATTTTGAACCGTGTGAAAAGTTCCGGCATCTCGGGTTGGAATTTCGTGCCGATGGCGGCGTGGGGCTTTCGCGTGATAAATCGCGCAAGATTCAAAACCTGTTCCGCTTTGCCTGGCGACGATACGCGCACAAGCTTGGCAAACTGCGTTCGCCGCAGGGCCGGGTGCGCAAGGCTATCGAGGTGGCCAACGATGTGCTGGCTCACGGCTATCGATCCATTGCCATCATCGATTATTATTTGAAACACGTGGACGACGAGGAGCAACTGCGGCGACTGGACCGTTGGCTGGCGGAGGAAGTGTTGGCGATTGCCTTCAGCGATGGCGGCAAGAAGCGCCACAAAAAAAGTCATTTCAAAAAACTGCCCTTTGCCAAGCTGCGCGCGATGGGGTTGCCGAGTTTGCGGCATCGGCGGCGGCTGTTGCGGCACGGGCATTTGGAATCGAGTTTCTTTACGTTACGAACCGAAAAATTGATTGAGCAGAAGCGGAGGCGGCTGCCACCGGGCTACGGGCAAACGCGCGTGGACCGGTTCCCTCCGGAGCTGAAAGCAGTGGCATTACCGGAAACGGCCTCAACGCCGGGCCCGGCCTCGTAAGGGAGAGGGCTACCTGTGGACAGATGTTATGGAAGCCCGTCCGCATATTGCGGGACGGCGAGCCGTCCAGCAATATGCGGACGGTCGAGTACCGAGCCGCCTTCGCTTCTGCGAAATCAATTGAATCGAAAAAACTAGGGAAAAATAAGATGGAAGAACCTGTTAAAAGTAGAGGGTGCACTTGGGTATTCATGATATTTATTGGCGTGCCACTGGCGTGCACTGTATCCGGCGTGATGTTTGCCGAGACTTCAGATGATGTTTGGAGGGCCGTTGCGGTAATTCTTTTTTGTGTGATCCTGCATTACAGCCTCAAAGTGGGTAAGTATTTTGATGACCACAATAACTCCGCTCAGCTCCCCAAACTCAAGCGTAAGCGCAAATGGCAACAAAAAGTCACCGGACCGACCGACATTTCGATTCGCTACCGGAATTCCAAGGGTGAGGTGAAGACGTTCGAGGGCTGGCGCAAGACGATTGAGGTGACGGGCAATCACATGAACATTCTGGTGGCCCCGGACAAGGTGCGCATTGCGCTTAATCAGGATCGCATATTGAACCAGGACGAACTGGATGCATTGCCGGCCCTGCCTGCGCAGGCGGATGACGGCTCCGATTACTCCAAGTTCCGCTATCGAGGCCCGGAAGCGGAGCGATGTCCCGGCTGTCAATTCCTGTTCTTGGTGGACCAAGGCGAAACCCATCACTGCCCTGGTTGCAACGAGGATTACACTCCGCAACAACTTGGCTGGAGCGGCGATGCGTCCATTGGCTATCGCAACCACGAAGGCGAGCACAAGGTGTTCAAAGCCGTTTGGGATTCCATCACGCAAAAGCGCAATACCATCAGCGTGCGCGTGGAGCCAACTTTCCAGCGCATCACGCTCACACGCGAACGTATCATTGCCGACAAGGCCATTCGATACCGGAACTTCCGCGGTGAAGAAAAGGAATTCGAAGCCCTTGCCTGTTCGATGAGTCCTTCCAATGCCCACGTTAACGTGTGGGTAGCGCCCACTTTCACACGCATCGCGTTGAAGCAGGAAAACATTTTGGAGCAACGCGATTTGGAAACGGAGGCCCCACCGGTCATCGACGAACCAATCGCGCCCGTCGAGCAGGAATTGGATGAACCGGCGGCTCAACCTGAAGCCCCGCTGAAGCCGGAGCCTGATACTGAACCGACAACTTCGGAGCCGTCCACGGTGAACATCGTCGTCACCGCCATCGGCACGACTTCCTACGAAGCCACTAAGGTGCTGCAAAAAGCACGGCCGGATTTGGGCACGTTTGATGTGTACGGCTTGCTGCGCGATTTCCCGAAAGTGGTGGTGGAAAACCTGCCTCACGAGGAAGCAGAAAAAATCAAACAGGAACTCGAGGACGCCGGCTGCACGGTGGAATTGAAATGAGCCATGGCACCGGAAATAAAAGTGGACAGCAAAACCGTGATTCATTATTTTAATCGCATAGAATTTGATTGGGCAGATGCGGAGGCGGCTGCCACCGGAATGTGCGTTCGCGCACAAATCGGTTCCCTCCGGAGCTGAAAGCAGTGGCATTACCGGAAACGGCCTCGTAAGGGA
>CAZJRV010000256.1:0-3715 GCA_964548235.1 uncultured Verrucomicrobiota bacterium | reverse complement strand
GAGGAGGCAATGGTTTCCGTCTTTGACCGCGGCTTCCTTTACGGCGATGGCATTTTTGAAACCCTCCGCGTGAACAATGGCAAACCCTTCCTGCTCGATCGCCACATTGGCCGTTTGCAACACGGAATGGGCACGCTGCACATTGGCGAGCGATACGATTTCACACAACTCATCCAACACGCCACAGCGTTGATTGCGAAAAACAACGCCAGCAACGCCGTGCTGCGCATCCACGTGACGCGCGGCGCTGGCAAACGCGGCTACTCGCCTTCCGGCAATTTTGAACCCACCGTGCTCATGAGCCTGCACGAGGCACCCACCATTGATCCGGACAACGTGACACCCCGCAAACTCATCACCGCCACACAGGTGCTCAGCGACCACGACCCGATGTCCACGGTGAAAACCACCAACAAACTCCCGCACATCCTCGCCACGCGCGAAGCCGAGGCCGCAAGCGCCGATGACGCGCTGCTCATCAATCGCGAAGGCAACGTCACCGAGGCCACCAGCAGTAATTTGTTTTGGATTAACAACAGCGAAATCATCACGCCCCCGCCCCAAAGCGGCTGCCTCTCCGGCATCACCCGCGGGATGGTGCTCGAGCTGGCGGCATCCATCGGCCTGCCCACGCATCAACTTAACGCAACCCCGCGCGAATTGTACACCGCTGACGGCGTATTCCTCACCAACAGCGTGAGCGAAATTCAACCGGTCAATTCGCTGGATGGCCATGACCTCGCGGTGTCGCCCCTCATCCACGAGCTGCACCTTGCCTATCACGAGGTGATGGACGCCCAATAATTTTCATGCGCGAAAAACTGCAACCGGTTTTTGATTTCACAAACCCCGCCGGCCTCGGCCCCGAACGGCGGGAAGGAGCGATGTCCGTTGAGGCGGTGATGGCTTCGATGGATGGAGAATCGGCCTTGATCCAAAGCGCGGCACTCTTGTGGCACGACCATCTCGATGCCTCACACGACATTTCGCAGGGCATCACTAATGCGGATGGCAGTTTTCTGCACGGGATTATGCACCGGCGCGAGCCGGATTATTCGAACGCAAAATATTGGTTCAGTCGTGTGGGATCGCACCCGGCGTATTTGGAAATTTTGGATCGGGTTGCGCCTTTGGTTGCGGGTACTTCGCTGGAACACTTGGCAGGCGCAGAATGGGACGCTGCAGCGATGGTGGATGCGGTGAGTAACGCTCGCAATGGCTCGGAGGAATACGCGCTGCTGCAGCAAGTGCAGCGGGTGGAATTTGAAGTGTTGCTGGAGCGGTTCGGTGCTTAACTGGCTTTTGACAGGAGCGCCTCGACAACGCCGTCGATGGTATGCGGGTTGGCCTCGATGGCAGGGGGGACGCCAATCGCTTCGAGAGTTTTCGTGGTCTCGGGGCCGATACTGATGGCCTGCATTGAATGTTGATCGAGGGTTTCCTTCAAGCCAAACCGAGCATCAAAGTTTTCCGCGGTGGAGCTGCTGGTGAAGGTGATCCAATCCGCGCCCTCCTCCTCCATGCGCGCCACGGCACCGGTGCGATCCTCGGTTTCGGGGACGGTTTTGTAAACGGGAATGTCATCGATGATGGCGCCCAGATCCTCTAATGCCTTGGGCAACTCTGGATTGGCCACCTCGGCGCGGAGGAGACAGATGTTTTCGTTCTCAATGGTAAAATCTTCGCTGTCGGCAAATGCCTTTGCGACGCCGGCGGCGGTGTAGTCCTCCGGGATCAGGTCAACCTTCAAATGCAACGCCTTGAGCTTGGCGGCGGTGGCGGGGCCGATGGCGGCGATGCGGCAGCCGCCGAGGTCGCGCAAGTCGTCAAAGCCGCGCAGGAAAAAATCGAAGAAACGTTCCACGCCATTGGGACTGGTGAATACGAGCCATTGATACGAGCCGAGGCCGAGCAGCGCGTCGCCCAGCGGCTGTTTGTCGGTGGGTTCCTCGATGCGGATGGTGGGAATCTCAAGTACATCTGCCCCCAGTCCACTGAGGCGGCTGGCCAGGGTGCTGGCCTGTTGTCGGGTGCGGGTGACGACAACGCGCTGGCCGAAGAGCGGGCGTTGCTCGAACCAATTTAATTCGGCACGGAGATTGACCACGGTGCCGATGATGGTGACTGCGGGAGATTTGAATTTGGCTAGTTCGACCGCGTCGGCAATGGAATCGAGTTGGCCGGTGAGGGTTTGTTGGCTGCCGGTGGTGCCCCATCGGACAAGGGCAACGGGGGTGTCGGCGGCGAGGCCGTTTTTTAGTAATTGATTGGCGATGTCGCGCAGGCGTTCGACGCCCATAAGCACGATTTTTGTGCCGGGATTTATTGCGAGATTCTCCCAGTCGATGGCGCTTTCGCCTTCTTTCTCGGGGCGTTCGTGGCCGGTAATGACGGTGTAGCTGGAGCAATGGTCACGGTGGGTGACGGGGATTCCGGCGTACGCTGGCGCTGCTACAGCGGAGGAAATGCCGGGGACAATTTCGAAAGGCACACCGGCGGCGGCGAGTTCCTGAGCTTCTTCGCCGCCTCGGCCAAAGACGAATGGATCGCCGCCCTTGAGGCGGACAACAGTTTTGCCCTCATTGGCTTTTTCAACCAGAAGCGCGTTGAGTTCGTCCTGCGGGATGGCGTGGTCGGCGGAGCGCTTGCCGGCAAAAATGATTTCCGCATCGGCGGGGGCGAGCTTGAGGAGGGCGGGATTGCAAAGGGCATCATAGGCGACCACCTCGGCGAAGGCGATCAACTCCGCGGCGCGCACGGTGAGCAGCCCGGGATCGCCGGGGCCGGCACCAACTAAATACACTGTGGCGGGATGTGACACGGGTTGGTTTGTTTACGGGTTCCGGCGTGATGGGTCAAGGTTGGGTGGGGATGTGAATGGATTTTTGTTTATGCGGCGATGGTCGGGCGATAAGGTCGGCGTTTGCCGGATGAATATTGTTTGTACATTTTTGGGGAAGACGAGGTCGGTGAGCGTGCCGCACACGATGGTGACGATTGGGCGAAAAAGCTCGAAGGGGACGCCGGAGCTGGACTTGACGGAGGACAAGTCGGTGAGCCGGAAGCATGCAAAAATCTGGGAGGAGGAAGGCGAGTATTGGATTGAGGACTTGGGGAGTCGCCTCGGGACATGGGTGAATGGATTGCGGAGGACTAAGATCAAGGTGAAGTTCGGGGACCGGATCAAGGTGGGGAAGACGATGCTGCAGTTGCTTCCCTCGAATGTGGCGGAGTTGAGCAAGGAGTAATTTTCAAAATTTCATCAAGGCAAAAAAAAGACCGGAGTTTTTGGCTCCGGTTTTTTTTGATTAAAATAAGGCGGCTACCTACTCTCGCAGAACCTTTCGAACTGCTACCATCGGCAACGTGGTGTTTGACGGCCGAGTTCGGGATGGGATCGGGTCGGGCCACCACTTTATGGCCACCTATAAATTGTGTCTGTCAGGGCGTTCTCTGAAAACCCTGCACGGAATTTGCCAGCAATCTTGCCGGCTTATGTTGGTCGTTGTTCTATTGAACAAGTGTTTTTTATCCCCGAAGGGATAAAGATAAGCGATCGAACATTAGTACCAGTCAGCTGAACGCATTGCTGCGCTTACACCTCTGGCCTATCAACCTGGTAGTCTTCCAGGAGTCTCAAAGGAAACCTTATCTTGGGATGAGCTTGGCGCTTAGATGCTTTCAGCGCTTATCTCTTCCGTACATAGCTACGCAG
>CAZJRV010000255.1:0-3717 GCA_964548235.1 uncultured Verrucomicrobiota bacterium | reverse complement strand
GCCCGTGCGTGTCGGCATAGCGGGCGAGGTCCAGCCAATAGCGCGCCATGTGCTCACCGTACGCCGGCCGCTTCATCAGTTGAGCAATCAACCGCTCCAGTTTGAGGGGTGATTTGTCGGTGAGAAACGCATCCACCTCCTGCGCTGTGGGCGGCAGACCGGTCAAATCCAGAAACACCCGCCGCACCAATGTCTCCGGCTTGGCCAACGGCCCCGGCTTTAGGCCCTCCTTCGCCAAGCGCCGCTGCAGAAACGCATCAATCGGATTCAACGCGCTTTTGGAAACCTTCGGCACCGGCGGCTTCTTCGGGGCGATGAACGCCCAGTGTTCCTCGTACTTCGCCCCCTGCTCAATCCAGCGTTTGAGCAACTGCTTCTCTTCATCGGTGAGCGTCTTCTTGGTTTCCGCCGGCGGCATCAGCTCATCCGGGTCGCCCGAGGTAATTCGCGCCCACAACTCACTTTCCGAAATCTTGCCTGGCACAATCGCCGCCACTCCTTTTTTCGATGCCAACGCGCCCTCTGTCGTGTCCAGCCGCAGCTTGCCTTTGCGCTTCTTGGCATCCTGCCCGTGGCACGCAAAACAGTTCTTCGACAAAATCGGCCGTATGTCGCGGTTGAATTCCACCGGCATAGTCCACGCGCTGCCCGTCGCCATGCACAAAACCAGCGCAGTTTGCGCTATTCGAAAACCATTCATATCGAAAGGATAGCTCATTTTCAGATGCAATCAAGCTTACAAGGGGAGGCGCTGTGATTTCATGGATTGTTCAAATTAACCTCAGAGGCACAGAGGAGGAAAATTTTTGTGCCCTCTGACCCTCTGTGGTGAAAAATTACTTCAGAAGTTCTTCCGCGTGTTTCCGTGCTGCGCCGCTCTTGCCGCCGAGCATCCGGGCAAGTTCTTCCACGCGGGCGTGGGCATCGAGGGGGGTTATGTTCGACTCCGTGCGCCCGTCGATGACGGCTTTACTGACGACGTAATGCGTTTGGGCAACCGCCGCGACGGGCGCGAGGTGGGTGATGCAAAGCACCTGGCGTTGGTCAGCGATTTGCCGCATTCGCTCGCCGACGGCGTGGGCGGTTTCGCCGCCGACATTGGCGTCCACCTCATCGAAAATCAAAACGGGAATGGAATCCTCGGCGGCGAGAACGGTCTTGAGTGCGAGCATCACTCGGGCTAGTTCGCCGGAGGAGGCAATGGCGCGCAGCGGCCGCGCGGGTTCGCCGAGGTTTGGGGCAAACTGGAATTCGACGGTGTCCAAGCCTGTGGACTTGGCCTCGGTGGGTTGATCAGTGCTGGTGAGGGACACGTCCAGTTGGCTTTGGGCAAAGCCGAGGTCGTTCAAATGGGCGGTGACGGCTTGAGTGAGCTTGGGGATGAGTTTTTTGCGTTGGGCGGTGAGCGTTTTGCCGGCGGATACGATTTCAGTTTGCAGCGTTTCCAACTCGGAATTCAAACGCACTAGTTTCTCATCGCGGCTTTCGAGCGCAGCGAGTTTTTTGGCGGCTTCCGCGCCGAACTCCAGCACAGCCTCGATGCTGCCGCCATATTTTCGCTTGAGCAATTGGGTAAGGTTGACGCGTTCCTCCAGCGCGTGGAGTTGGGCGGGGTCGATGTCCACGCGATCGGCGTAGGCGCCGAGTTCATTTTGCAGTTCCTGCAGGTTCGCGCGTGCGTGTTCGTGCAGTTCCACGAGCGCAGCGGCGCTTTCATCGACCTGCTGCAAATCCGCGAGCACGCGCCCGAGGTCGCCGGAGCGGTCGAGGAGGGAGATTTCGTTTTCACTAACCAATTGCCGCGCGCTTTGGCACAGCTCGAGCAAGCGCGCGCCATTGCTGGCGCGTTGGTAATTGGCATCGAGCGTTTCCTCCTCGGCGGGGTCGAGGGCGGCATCGGCGATTTCCTTCACCTGAAACCGCAGCAAATCGAGCTGCTGCGCATACGTGGCTTCATCGACCACGAGATCGGCCTTGGCCTTTTCAAGCTCTGCGCGGCGGCGCATTAATTCGGCGAAGGTATCGCGGGCGGGCTGCAGTCCGCCAAAGGCATCGAGAATGTCCAACTGCCGCGCGGGGTGCAGCAGTGATTGATGATCGTGCGCGCCGTGGACGTCTACGAGCCACTCGCCAATTTGCTTGAGCACGACGAGCGTGGTGGCGCTGCCGTTGATGAATTGGCGATTGCTGCCCGCCGCCGTAAAAGTGCGCTTGAGCAAAAGCTGATTTTCCTCGCAAGGCTCCAGCCCGTGCGTCTCCAAAAAATCCGCCAACGGCGCATCGAGCTTAGCGACGTCAAACGCAGCCTCCACGGTGCATTGATTGGCCTCGGCGCGGATGAGGGTGCGGT
Organism: uncultured Verrucomicrobiota bacterium; assembly: GCA_964548235.1. Classification (GTDB taxonomy): domain Bacteria; phylum Verrucomicrobiota; class Verrucomicrobiia; order Limisphaerales; family UBA1100; genus JACNJL01. Next base: position 1,367 of record CAZJRV010000255.1, on the reverse strand, counting down.
CGGCGCGTTCGCCCAACACAAGATTGAGCGCGCCGATGAGGATGGATTTGCCCGCGCCCGTCTCGCCACTGATGGCGTTGTAGCCGGGGCCTAACTCCAAAGTGAGGTCCGTTACCAAGGCAAGATTCCGAATGCGCAGCGTGTCCAACATCCGGGGGCATTGTGGGCAAAAGCCGGTTCAGGAAAATAAAATTGTGTTCACCGCCGCGATGGGGCATCCCTGCGGGCCGCATGGCGTTTGAATTTACATTTTTGGGGACAGGCACTTCGCAGGGGGTGCCGGTGATTGGGAAGGAGTATCCGTCGGATTTTTTGGCGAATCCCAAAAATCATCGGCTGCGTTGTTCCATTTATGTGGCGACTGATGAGGTGAAACTGGTGGTGGATACCACGCCTGATTTTCGCACCCAATGTTTGCGCGAGAAAATCGACTGGCTCGATGCCGTGCTGGTGACGCACGCGCATACGGATCACATTATGGGTATGGATGACTGCCGTCGGTTCTGCGATATCCGCGAAGATACGCTGCCGATTTATGCCAACGCGACAACGATGGGGCATCTGCGCCGCGTGCACGCGCATTCGTTTCACGATGGTGAAATGAAGAAGGGTTATTTCAAGCCCGAACAAAATGTCATCAATGGCCCATTTGAGTTGGGCGACTTGCGGATCACGCCGGTGGATTTGCCGCATGGTGACATGGGGTCCACGGGGTTTTTATTTGAACAAGCTGGCAAAAAGAAACTGGCGTACCTGACCGACGCCAAGTCCATCCCCGATGCCGTTGTGGAAACCGTCCGTGGCGTGGAGGTGGCTGTGCTCGACGCCTTGCGCCCGCAACCGCATTGGACTCATATGACCACCGAGGAAGCGCTCGCAGCCGCATTGGCAATCGGTGCGCGCCAAGCTTACCTGACGCATCTCACTCATTTTTATGACCACGACGTGGATGATGCCAAGCTGCCGGATGGGGTGGGGCTGGCTTGGGATGGGTTGAAGGTAAGTATCAATGGGCAATGATCAATTTTCAGTGAGGTATGGTCATTGCATGAGAATTGATCAATAAAAAGGCCGCCATTGGCGGCCGTTCTGCAAAGGCGCTATCGCGCCGTTTTTCACGCTCCCATTTCGTCCTCGAAGGATCCTTCGGCAACCGGGAAGCAGAGTTGGTCGCGCACGTACTGGATGCCCTCGATGGCGGTGGCGTCGGGGTCGCGGTAGTTGCTCTCGGTCTCGGCGATGAGCGGGGCGGTGTCGGTGCCCATGATTTTGTTGTAGCGGGCGGGGTAGCCGATGTTGATGAGCATCTCGACGTAGCGCACCATGTTGAGGTCGCCGCTGCCGAGGTCGGTGAACTGCATCGCGCG
>CAZJRV010000254.1:0-3749 GCA_964548235.1 uncultured Verrucomicrobiota bacterium | reverse complement strand
GGGGCTGGAAATCGTCACCGTGCCCACCACGCGCAACCACACCAACGCGGTGAACCCGGCGATCAAGTCGCTGAATTACCTTAACAACATCCTCGCTAAAATCGAGGCTTCCAACGCCGGTTGCGTGGAAGCCATCATGCTCAACTCGCAGGGCTACGTGGCTGAGTGCACGGGAGACAACATCTTTATGCTCAAGGATGGCAAAATGTTTACGCCCTCGCTGGCCTCCGGCGCACTGCACGGCATCACGCGCAATGTCGTGATGGAATTAGCCGAGGGATTGGACATCGAAGTGACTCAGCCCAACCTCACCCGGTACGACCTGTACAACGCCGACGAATGCTTCATCACCGGCACCGCGGCGGAGGTCGTGCCCGTGGTAAAAATCGACGGCCGAAAAATCGGCACCGGCCGCCCCGGCAAAAACTCCAAGGCCTTCATGCAGGCGTACCACGCCTTGACCAATGCGTCGGGCGCGGAAATTTTGTGATATAATAAAACGATGCAATGTTGCCAACCAGATTGTGAGAACGAGGCCACGGTTCACTTGACCGAGATTGTGGATGGTCAGATGAAGAAGATTGATCTCTGCGAGGAATGCGCCAAGGAACAGGGTGTCACCGACCCGAAAGGGTTCGCGCTGGCGGATTTGTTGCTGGGGCTGGGGGCGGCCTCGGAGATGGAATCGGGCAGCGGCGAGCTGGAATGCCCGGCGTGCGGCTTTGCCCAGGCGGATTTCAAGAAGAGCGGGCGGCTGGGTTGTTCCGATTGTTATGCGACGTTTGCGGAGCCTTTGGAGGGGATGCTCAAGCAAATGCACAAGGGCACGCAGCACGTGGGCAAGGTGCCCAAGGCTATGCGGCAGGAGATGGATTTCACCAAACAACAACAACAATTGGAAAATCAATTGGCCAAGGCGATTCAGGCGGAGGATTACGAGCAGGCGGCGCAGTTGCGGGATCAGTTACGGGAATTAGTTTCGCCGCCGGATGCGGCAAAGGAAACGAAGGCGCGAAAAACAAAAAGTCCAAAGGAAAGGAAAGCCTGATGGAATTGCGGAAATTTTTAAGCAGCACCACGGAGTTATCCAGTTGCGAAGGGCCGCAGGATCACGTGGTTTTGTCCAGCCGTGTGCGATTGGCGCGCAATGTAACGGGACGCCCGTTTCCCGGCCGCGCGAAGAAGGCGAGCCGGGTGGAGACGTGCGAATTTATCCAGCCAGCCATCACGGCGGCCTCGGCGATGAAAGGGGGCTTTTCGGAATCCATGAAACCCTTGCTGGCACTGGACAAGCAATTGCTAGTGGAGCGGCATCTCATCAGCCGCGAGCACGCGGCCAAGGGCGCGGGCAGTGGGCTGGTGCTCAGCAAGGACGAGACGTTGAGCGTGATGATCAACGAGGAGGATCACCTGCGTATGCAGGCGCTGCTGCCGGGGTTGCAGGTAAAACAGGTCTGGAAAAAGATGGACAAGTTTGACACGAGTTTGGAGAAGAAACTGGATTTCGCGTTTGATGCGCAGCTGGGTTATCTCACCGCTTGCCCCACCAACCTCGGCACGGGCATCCGCGTGAGTGCGATGCTGCATTTGCCGGGATTGGTTCTCACCGATCAGGTGAATCAAATTGTGCAGGCAGTCACCAAGCTGGGCCATGCAGTGCGCGGGTTGTACGGCGAAGGCACCGAGGCGCTTGGACACTTGTTTCAGGTGAGCAACCAAATGACATTAGGTGAGAGTGAGGCGGACATCATCGAGCGCATTCATAAGGTGGTTTTGCAGGTGATCGAGCACGAGGAAAATGCCCGCCAAACCCTGATGCGCACGAAGGCAAAGGAGCTGTACAATCACATCGGTCGGGCGTACGGCACGCTGGCGCACGCGCACATTGTGAGCAGCAAGGAAACCATGAACCAGTTATCGCTCCTGCGATTGGGCGTGAAGCTGGAGTTGTTCAAGGGGCTGACCTCGCCGCTGTTGGACGAGCTGTTTCTGCTCTCCCAGCCAGCGCACATGCAGGAGTTGGTGGGGGAAAAACTTTCCGGTGAAGAGCGCGACCTTCATCGCGCGGATTTGTTGCGCAAACATTTGGGCAAAATAAAAGGCCTGAAACTGCCGGAATAATTCGTCAAATGGCTGATGACACGATTGAGCCGTAAAAAAGGGCTCATTTGGGTATAAGTTGGCATCGGGAATGCTCGACAAAACAGGCGAAAACAGCCAGAATTTACCAAGAAAATGAGTGACGAAGGAATGAGCAATTTTACGCCACGCGCCCAACAGGTGCTGGCATTGGCACGCAAGGAAGCGGATCGATTCAACCACAACTTTGTGGGCACGGAGCATTTGCTGCTGGGGCTTATCAAACTCGGCCAGGGCGTGGCGGTTAACGTGCTGCAAAAAATGGGGCTGGATCTCGAGACCGTTCGGTTGGAAGTCGAGAAACAAGTTGGCACCGGGCCGGACCAAAAACAGGTGGGCAACATCCCCTACACGCCGCGCGTGAAGAAAGTTCTCAACCTCGCCTCCAAGGAAGCCAAGCAACTGCAGCACACCTACGTGGGTACGGAACACATTTTGCTGGGCCTCTTGCGCGAAGGCGAAGGCGTGGCCGCGCGCGTGCTCAAGAATCTCGACATCGACATTGAGCAGACGCGACAGGAAATTTTGAAGGAACTCGACCCCAACTTCGCCATGGGCGAGGATGAGATGGACGAGGAAGGCGAAACCGCCCCCACCAAGGGCGGCGGCAAAAAGGGCAACAAGACCCCCGCCCTCCGCGCCTTTGGCCGCGACCTCACGGAAATCGCCCGCAAAGGCGAAATGGATCCCGTCATCGGCCGCGAAGACGAAATCGAGCGGGTCATCCAAATTCTCTGTCGGCGCACGAAGAACAATCCCGTGCTGCTCGGCGAAGCCGGCGTGGGCAAGACCGCCATCGTCGAAGGCCTCGCGCAGGAAGTGGTGAAGGGAAATGTGCCCGAGCTGTTGCGCGACCGCCGCGTGGTGACGCTGGACCTCGCGCTGATGGTGGCTGGCACCAAATACCGCGGACAATTTGAGGAACGCATCAAGGCGGTGATGGACGAAATCCGCCGGGCGAAGAATGTCATCCTCTTCATCGACGAGCTGCACACCATCGTGGGCGCCGGCTCCGCCGAGGGCACGATGGACGCCAGCAACATTATCAAGCCCGCGTTGAGCCGCGGCGAATTGCAATGCGTGGGCGCCACCACCCTTACCGAGTATCGCAAGTACATTGAGAAAGACGCCGCGTTGGAGCGCCGTTTCCAAAACGTCAAAGTGGAGGCGCCTTCCATTGATGAAGCCATAGAAATCCTCAAAGGGTTGCGCATCAAATACGAGGAGCACCACAAGGCCGAAATCTCCGATGAAGCGGTGGAAGCGTCCGTGAAGCTTTCCGACCGCTACATCACCTCGCGTTTTTTGCCGGATAAAGCCATCGATGTGATGGACGAAGCCGGCTCGCGCTCACGCATCAAGGCCATGACGCGGCCGCCGGAAATCAAGGAGCTCGAGGCCGCCATAGACGAGATCAAGACCCGCAAGGAAACGGCCATCAAAGAGCAGGATTTTGAAGGCGCTGCCTCCATGCGCGACGAGGAAAAACAGGCCAAGGAAAACTTGGAAAACACCATGGCCGAGTGGAAAGCCGCCAGCGAAGAAAAGCAGGTCGTGATCTCGGAAGAGGACATCATGCAGGTCATTTCCAAATGGACCGGCATCCCGCT
>CAZJRV010000253.1:0-3818 GCA_964548235.1 uncultured Verrucomicrobiota bacterium | reverse complement strand
TCGCGATTTGCATTCGGGGCATCCTTTATCCAACACAAACGCTTTGGATTTTTTGGGGCGCTTCTCTTTCACCACCTCCACCACTGCCGGAATAATCTCACCCGCCTTTTCGATGACCACCGTGTCGCCCACGCGAATGTCTTTGCGCTGGATCTCTTCTTCATTGTGCAACGTCGCGCGCGCCACCGTGCTGCCGGCGATGAACACCGGCTCCAATTCCGCAACCGGCGTAAGAGCGCCCGTGCGGCCGACTTGGATAGTGATGTCCTTGAGCAACGTCTCCGCCTGTTCAGCCGCAAACTTGTACGCGATCGCCCATCGCGGCGCCTTGGCGGTGGCACCGCATTGCCCGCGTAGTGATAAATTGTTGAGCTTGATCACCGCGCCATCCGTTTCGCAATCCAAGTCATGACGCGTGGCATCCAGTTCATTGATGGAAGCCACCAGGTCGTCATGCGTGCGGCCGGTCCACAATTGTTCCGGCGTCGGAAAGCTAAACTGATCAAGCCAATCAAGCACCTCCACCTGAGTCTTTGGAATCGCACCGGTCACTTCACCAAGGCCATACAGAAAAACCCCCAGCGGTCGTTCCGCTACGATTTTGGGATCAAGCATCTTTAGCGAACCCGCCGCCGCATTGCGTGGATTGGCAAACGGCTCCTCACCATCCGTCGCCCGTTTTTCATTGAGCTTCGCAAAGCCCGTCTTGCTCATGAAAACCTCACCGCGCACTTCCAGCACCTTGGGCGCTTTGCCTGTGAGTTTTAGTGGAATGCTCCGGATCGTCTTCAAATTCCCCGTGATGTCATCGCCGCTCACGCCGTCGCCGCGCGTTGCGCCGGAAACCAACACGCCGTTTTCATACCGCAAACTCACTGCAAGTCCGTCAATCTTTGGCTCGATGGTCCAGTCCAGTTTCGCCTCCGGCAGGAGCTTCTCCACGCGCTTCAGGAACGTCGCCAGTTCATCGAAGGAATACGTGTTGTCCAGACTCATCATCGGCTGCGCGTGCCGATGCTCGGGAAATTCGCTGACCGGTTTGCCACCCACGCGTTGACTGGGCGAATCCGGCGCGCACAATTCGGGATACGCAGTCTCCAAATCCAGCAGATCCCGATACAAGCGGTCGTAGTCCTGATCACTAATCGACGGCTCCGCCAGCACGTAATAAGCATGATCGTGCCGGCGAATTTCCTTCGCCAACGCTGCGTGTTTTTTTTTGTCCGCCGCTTTCATTTACCCATGATAACAGACCGCCGGGACATTTCCGGTCTCACCGTCAAGTTTGTAGTGAAAAATCATCCGCATGATACGAGCTGCGCACGAGCGGGCCGCTGGCGACGTGGGTGAAGCCCATCGCCTCGGCAGTCTTTTTATGGCCAGCAAATTGATCGGGATGAATGAACTCCACCACGGGTAAATGCCTTTTGGTGGGCTGAAGGTATTGGCCGAGGGTGAGGAGATCGCAGCCGACGGCGCGCAGGTCGGCCATCGCTTCGTGCAATTCGACTTCCGTTTCGCCGAGGCCGAGCATGAGGCCGGATTTGGTGAAAATTTCCGGTGCGCGTTGTTTCACTTTTTGCAGCACCGAGAGTGAGCGTTCGTAAGTGGCCACCGAGCGCACCTCGGGCGTGAGCCGGCGGATGGTCTCTAGGTTGTGATTGAAAATCTCCGGGCGCGCGGCGAGCACGGAATCAATGGCGGTATCGTCATTCAAAAAATCCGGCGTGAGAACCTCGATAACGATCCCCGGATTCACCTCGCGCACCCGCTCAATGACTTTTTGAAAATGCGATGCCCCGCCATCGGCCAAATCATCACGCGCCACGGCGGTGATGACCGCGTGCTTGAGCTTCATCCGACGCGCGGCTTCGGCAACGCGCTCGGGTTCATCGGCTTCGAGCGCCATCGGCTTGCGGGTATCCACCGCGCAGAATCCGCACGCGCGTGTGCAGCGATCACCGGCGATCATAAAAGTGGCGGTGCCTTTGCTCCAACATTCCCAGTGGTTCGGGCAGCGCGCGCTCTCGCAAACGGTGTGGAGGTTTAGGTCATCGATGAGATTGCGCGTGGCGAAGTACGCGCTCGCGGTGGGCAGTTGCAAGCGGAACCATTCGGGCAGGCGCGGACGTTTTGGATACACTGAATTGGGCTCGGCGATGGCGGTCATTTGCTTTTGCCCAGCCCTTCCCAAAAGACCACCAACTCGCGCGCGCCAAAGTCGGCAAGTATTTGGCCATCCACCGCGATCACCGGCGCGAGGGTTTGGCCGGAGAGACGTTCCATTTCCTCAAACGCGGCGGGGTCTTCAATCACGTCGACTGTTTCAAATTCGATTCCTTGACTCGTAAGCCAATGCTCCGCCTGACGGCACCAGCCGCATACGGGTTTTACGTAAAGTTTGACTGATTCGGGTTGATACATTTGCGCGCGGCTACTGTTGGCTTTTTTTGGCCGGAAGGCAATTTGTGTTTTCGTCATTTGATTTTTCCACGCCGCGCGCTATTCTACCCGCATGAAACATTCGCCCGGATTTCTCACCTTGGTTGAAGATGCCCTTTCGCGCGTCCAGGAAATTACCGTGGACGATGCGCGCGCACGGCTGGCGGAAAACCCGGACGCCGTGTTGCTGGATGTGCGCGAGGAAAGTGAATGGACTAAAAGCCATGCCAAGGATGCGCAGTATCTCGGCAAGGGAGTCTTGGAGCGCGATTTGGAAACGCGGATCCCGGACAAGGCCACGGAGATTATTATGTACTGCGGCGGCGGCTACCGCAGCGCGCTGACTTGTGATGCCGCGCAAAAGATGGGCTACACCAACGTGAAATCACTGGCCAATGGCTACCGCGGATTGATGGTGGCGGATTGGCCGATGGAGTGAGTGGGAATTATCTATTTTCATCGAGTCCACTTGAAAAATGATCATTGAATCTTGATCATTTCCTCCCCTTCTTCTTCCCGCGCTTCTCGATGAGCTTTTTCAGCTTCGGCCAGTATTCGTCGTCCACGATGTAGCCCACGCAATTGGGCGCGCCGCAGTTGCAGGGATTCTCAAAGGCGTCCACAAGATCATAGTTGTAATTGTAAACCACTTCCTCGCCTTTTTTGATGCTCTTGATGGCGCTGATCCACACGCGGTCATCCTCCACGTCGGACTCGGCATTGGCGGCGCATCCGTGGTTGATGAAGCGCGCGGGGTTCCACGGCACACTGCCGTCGATATCAAAATGTTTGTTAATGGTGAACACGTAGCCATTGCCATCGGCCAATTCCACGGCGGCTTTCTTTTTGGTGAGCGGGCGGCCGATGTACTCAATGATGCGCGTGCCCTTGCGGATGTCCCGCTTTGCGTACGCGCCCACGTTGTGAATGCTCGATTTCTTAAAATCCAGATATTTGTTTTCAACCTGCAGCTGCATGGGCGCGCATTGAAGGGGACGGGGGCGGCCGCGGTCAAGCGGCAGTTATTCGACTTTTTGAATTGGCAAAGTACGCCCGGCAGTTTGCAATACCCGCATGCAACGCACCCTCACACTGCTTCTGGCATTGCTGCCGCTGGTTCTTGCCGCTGCGCAGCCGAATATTTTGCTCATTGTTTCTGACGACCAAGGCTATCGCGATCTCGGCTGCTTTGGCTCGCATGAAGTGAAGACTCCCAACCTCGACCGGCTCGCCAAGGGCGGTGTGAAGCTCACGAGTTTTTATGTCGCATGGCCCGCGTGCACGCCCTCGCGCGGGGCGCTGCTCACGGGGCGGTACCCGCAACGCAATGGCATTTATGACATGATTCGCAATGAGGCGCCGGATTACGGTTACCG
>CAZJRV010000252.1:0-3830 GCA_964548235.1 uncultured Verrucomicrobiota bacterium | reverse complement strand
CGTGGCGTGTTTTTGATGATGTGTTGCCAACGATCGAAGTGCTGCGCAAACGCGGCACGCGGTTGGCGGTGATTTCCAATTGGGACGACCGCTTGCGGGGGCTGTTGGAATTGATGGAACTCGCGCCCGCCTTTAAAGTTATGGTGGTTTCCGCCGAGGTGGGACACGCGAAGCCCGCGCCAGAAATTTTCCAAGCCGCCGCCGAGGCGTTGCAATTGCCGCCCGGGCAAATTCTTCACGTGGGCGACAGCGAAATTGAAGATCACCATGGAGCCCTAGCCGCCGGATTCCAATCCCGCTGGCTCTGCCGAGATAGCACCGAACCTATCGGGCACAGCATTGCTTCACTGGAAGACCTCCTCGGATAAGTGTCTAAATGGCACATTCATAACTGTGCCAAAATACCCCTAATTAACAAGTTATCAACATTATCAACAACGCAATAATTGCATTTTACGGCTGTTTTTTAACGTTTTTTGGCAATGGGGTGGCTGGCACGCTTCTTGTTATAAACAGTTGAAAAATTGAGTTTTAAATGGTCGAAAGTCAATCGGCGGGGCTTTGGGCCCAATTTTTAACACCGCCTGAAAGGAACGAAAATGAACACATTGAGCATCTGGAATCCCATTCACGAGATGGACGAGTTGTTTCACGGTCGGCTGGCGGTGGCGCTGGGCGGCGAAGGTTCGCAATCGGCTGCGTGGTCGCCGGTGGTGGACATTGAGGAATCGGCTGAGGCCTACTCCATCCGCGCTGAGCTGCCGGGGTTGAGCAAGGAGAAGGTGAAAGTGACGGTTGAGAATGGCGTGCTGACGCTTTCGGGCGAACGCGATTTGGAGCGTCGCGTGGAAACCAAAACCTTCCACCGCGTGGAGCGTTCGCACGGTACGTTTACTCGCAGCTTCACGCTGCCGGAAGATGTGGACGCGGAGAGTGTGGCGGCCAGCTTTAAGGACGGCCTATTGGAAATCCAAATCGCCAAGCGCGAAGAGGCGTTGGCGAAGTCGATTGAAGTGCGCGTGGAGTAATAGCTCAGAAACAATGGAGGCACAAAGGGACTGAACGCCCTTTGTGCCTTCTGTTTTATGGGTAGAGCAAATATTTGGCGCGGCGGGATTTGAATTGGACGAGGTCTGCCTGCCAAAGGGCTTCGATTTTTTTAAGGGGTAAATTTTGGCTGATGGCTTCAAGAGTGGGGGCGTGGCGAAGGAGTCGGCTGAGTTTGGGCAGCGGGAATTCGCCAGGATACATCGCGTGCAATTCACGGGCGATTTCAATGCCCAACGGGACGGCGCGAATTGTTTGGCGATTGGTGATGATGATGTTGACGCCACCACAAAGTTTATCTTTGTGCACGCTGGCGGTGGGGGTAAAGCGAATGGGGACGAACGTGACGCCGGGTTGGCGGAGTGCATTGAGGCGGGCGGCGAGTTTTGTGTCGTCGATGTACGGCGCGCCGATGACCTCAAACGGGGTGTCAGTGCCGCGTCCAACGGAGAGTGCGGTTTCAAGCAGGCCGATCCCCGGATAGAGGATGGCTTGGGTGAGGTTTCGCATATTTGGGGAAGGATTGGTCCACGGCTGGCGGGTTTCATCAAGGAACATTTGGCGTTGCCAGCCTTCGAGCTTCACGACTTGCAAATTTGCCCGGTAGCCACGTTCGGTATTAAACATCTGCGCCAGCTCGCCCACGGTCATTCCGTGTTGCACGGGGATGTTGTGAAAAGCGATGAATTGGCTTTCGCCTTCGCGAACGGGGCCGGCAACGGATTGACCGCCGATGGGGTTCACGCGGTCGAGCACGATGAACTGAATGCCAGCTTCGGCGGCGGCTTCCATTGCGAGGCCCATGGTGGAAATGTAAGTGTAAAACCGGCAGCCGATGTCCTGAATGTCAAAAATAAGTGCATCAAGTCCGGCGAGTTGGTCAGGCGTGGGTTTGCGGGTTTCACCGTACAGGCTGAAAATTTTCAGCCCGGATGCGGCATCGGTGCCGTCGCCAATGCGGCGATCCAGTGTGCCGTGCAATCCGTGCTCGGGGCTGAAGAGTGCCTGCAAATGAATTTCTTTTGAGGCCAGCAGGAAATCCAAAGTGCGGTTGCGGTGTCGGTCGTGTCCGGTGTGGTTTGTGATCAGGCCCACCTTGAGACCGGCCGGCAATACGCCTGAGCGCGATTGGAGGATGTCCGCTCCATTGAGCACCACGGCGTTCGGTGCTGGATTCGTACTTTGGCACCCGGCGATCAACAGGCCGAGCAATGAAAAGACCAAAGTGATTGGGGCGGGAACGAAGTTTGAAATCATACTGCCGGAACCGTAACGCACGGACCCATTCGCCGCAATTCCATTGACGATTCGCTTCCTTTGGTTGATACATCCCGCAGCGGATGAATCTCATCAAGGGCATTTTCAAGACATCGCTGGGGCGCAAGTACCTCATGGCCATCACGGGCGCGGGCCTGTTTGGGTTCATCATCGCGCATTTGCTCGGCAACCTCCTGATGTTTGCGGGTCCGGCGGCTATCAATGAATACGCAAAAAAACTCCACGACCTTGGGCCGTTGTTGTGGGTGGCGCGTTTGGGGCTGCTCGGGATGGTGGGGCTGCACATTTGGTCAGCGATTAAATTGACTTCAGAAAACCGTGAGGCACGCACGGTGCCGTATGAGGGCGAAGTGGAGCCGGTGGATCATCATCGGCGCGATGATTTCGTGGCGAAATTCGCCGCGCGCACGATGATCTTCAGCGGACTGATTATTGCGGCTTTCGCGTTTTATCATCTGGCGCATTACACTTGGAAGGTGCCGCAGATCAACGGCATTTCCGGTGAATTTAAAGGTGATTTTGAAACGTATTACGTGCACGAGACCGATGGCGACAACAACCAGACGGCATACGTGACACCGCTGCCGAATGGCGAAGGTGTAGAGGGCAAGAATGCGGCGAATGTGTACGACATGATCATCGAAGGCTTCAAAGTGCCGTGGGTGGTTGGTTTTTACGTGGTGGCGATTGGGTTGTTGTGCGTACACCTCAGCCACGGATTGAGCGCGATGTTTCAATCGCTCGGTTTGAAGAACAAAAATTACGGGAAATGGATGGACTGCGGTGCGCCGCTGGTGGCGGCACTCATTTTCCTCGGCTACATTTCCATTCCCGTGGCAGTGCTCGCGGGCTTTGTTAAATAGATGAACCTCGACGCCCACATTCCGTCCGGACCGATGGCCCAGAAATGGGACAAGCATCAGTTCGACTTGAAGCTGGTGAACCCCGCCAACAAGCGGAAGTACGAGGTCATTGTGGTGGGCAGTGGCTTGGCCGGTGCCTCGGCTGCGGCATCACTGGCGGAGCTGGGCTACAACGTGAAATGTTTCTGTTATCAGGACAGTCCGCGCCGCGCGCATTCCATCGCTGCGCAGGGCGGCATTAATGCGGCCAAGAATTACCAGAATGACGGCGACTCGGTGCACCGGTTGTTTTACGACACGGTGAAGGGCGGCGACTACCGCTCGCGCGAGGCCAATGTCCATCGTCTCGCGGAGGTGAGCGCGAACATCATCGACCAATGCGCGGCACAGGGCGTGCCCTTCGCACGCGAGTACGGCGGTCTGCTGGCCAACCGCTCCTTTGGCGGCGCGCAGGTGAGTCGGACGTTTTACGCGCGCGGCCAAACAGGGCAGCAGCTGCTGCTCGGCGCGTACTCCGCGCTCAGTCGCCAGATCGGTCTGGGCAAGGTGACGATGCACACGCGCTCGGAGATGCTCGACGTGGTGTTGGTCGACGGCCACGCCAAGGGCATTGTGGTGCGCGACATGGTCACCGGCGAGATC
>CAZJRV010000251.1:0-3845 GCA_964548235.1 uncultured Verrucomicrobiota bacterium | reverse complement strand
GATTGAGTTTAATCAAAAAATATGGTTTTAATAAGCACACACGGGCGTGGCCCATTTGCGCCCAACCATTGCTATGATTAATCGCATACTGGTTTGTCTCGATAAATCCACTTACACCGACTCCGCTATTGATTACGCGTGCTGGCTCGCCAAGCATCACGATGCCAGCCTGGAGGGCTTGGTAGTGCTGGATGTGGAGGGCATCACCCGCTCGGTGGGCGCCGTGCCTCTGGGCGGCCTGAAGTATGCCAAGACGAGCATTGCCGCCAAGGAGGCAGAGTATCACAAGCTGATGGAGGGCTTGCTGGCCAATTTCAGCGCGCGGTGCGAAGCGGCAGGCGTGCGACACACGGAATTCGAAATGCAAGGCACCCCGGCGGATGCCATTTTGCAGGAGTCCAATTATTTCGACTGCGTGGTCATCGGCCTGCGCACGTTTTTCACGTATGGCAGCGGCGCGGGCGAGGACGGCGAGTATGGCACCGAGGACGATGAACCGGGCGATTCGTTGGAGACGATTATGGATCAGTCGCTTGCCCCGGTGTTTGCCGTGCCGCTGGGATGGAAACCCGATGACGAATTCGACGCGCTCATCGCCCTGAACGGCAGCCTGCACTCCATGCGCGCGCTGCGGCAGTTCGCGCGGCTGTACGGCCGCTCCAAGGTTCGCATCACACTGCTGCACTGCTCCGATGGCGGCGATGGCAGCACCGAGATGCTCACCAAGTCCGCCGGGTTCCTGCGCTCGCACGGGTTTGACCACGTGGATATCAAAACGGATTCCGGCGACATCCGCGAAGTGCTCAACGCGGATTTCAACAAGCCCTTCGACCTCATCGCCCTCGGCGCCCACGGCAGCAGCGGCGTGGTGGAATTTTTCACCGGCAGCCTCTGCAAAGATCTCATCGAGCGCGGCGACAAACCGCTCTTGATCGCCAACGGTTAACTTCAGTAAATCGGCGGGCTTGACCACACGGGAAAACGCGCGGAGGCTTCACCAATGCACCGCTGTTGCCTGTTGCTTTTTTCGTTTCTGCTTTCACTGTCTGCCTTGGAGGCCGAGGCGGGGCTGATTGCCTCGATTGAAAAACACGTCCTCCGCCGCAACCGTGATGGCAAGGCGACTACCTGGTTTCATCCGCGCGCCTGTCGTGTGCCGGGCAAAACGCCGGGCGCGTTGATGACGGTGCAATCCATCGGCGGCTCGGATTATTTTGGGCCGGTGCATTGGAGCGAATCGAATGACCTGGGCAAGACGTGGACCAAGTTTCGCCCCATTCCAGCGCTGGATCGCGTGCCCGTGGCGAAGCACCCCGGGCTGATGGCCGGCGTTTGCGACGTGGTGCCGCAATATCATCCGCCCACCAAAACTATCCTCGCGATGGGCCACGTTGTCTTTTATCGCGGCCCAAAATTCGCGCGCGGCGATCAACTGGCGCGTTATCCCGTTTACACCGTGCGCCGCGCCGATGGCACTTGGGGCAAGCGGCGCATCCTGGAATGGAACGATCCGCGCGGCGCGTTCATTTATTCCAACAACTGCGGCCAGCGCGTGGTGCTGCTCAACGGCGACATCCTGCTGGCCTTCACCTTTGGCGACAAGCCGACGCATCGATCGGTGGCCGGCGTGTTGTGCTCGTTCGATGGCGAAAAACTGCGCATCAAAAAAGTCGGCCCGCCGCTGAAACTCGCCCACAAGCGCGGATTGCTGGAACCCTCGATCACGCAGTTCGGCGGGAAGTTTTACATCACCATTCGCGCCGAGGACGATCACGGCTACCAAAGCGTCAGCCGCGATGGCCTCAATTGGGCGCCCAAGCAGCGCTGGGTCTGGGACAACGGCGAGCCGGTCACGATGTCCACCACGCAGCAGCATTGGCTCACGCACTCGGGCGGGTTGTTTTTGGTTTACACGCGCAAGGACAAATCCAACACCGGTGTCATCCGTTGGCGCGCGCCGCTGTACGTGGCGCGGGTGGACGTACGCACGCGGCGGCTGATCCGCTCCACCGAGCGCGTGGTGCTGCCGTTGATGGGCGATGGCGTGAAGGATCCCAACAACGTGGCGTTGATGGGAAATTTCAACATCACCAACGCCGGCCCCGACGAATCGTGGGTGACCGTCGGCGAATGGATGCCGCGCAACAATGCACGCGGTGATCTGCTGCTCGCGCGCATCCGGTGGAGCCGCCCGAATCGACTGGCAAAATAAATTGCCGCGCGAACATTGATTTTTTGTCGCGTGCCGCCGACACTCGCGCGGATGAAGACCTTCGTTCTGGGCACCCTCCTCCTTCTGGGCGCGGCCTGCCAGTGCCCATTCTGCAAACCAGCTGATCCGCTGTACACCGCCACGCCGCTCACCGCCACCAACGCTTTCACGCCCGGAATCGAGGGGCCGGCCTGTGATGCGGCCGGGAACATTTACGCAGTCAACTTCAAGGCCCAGCACACCATCGGCCGCACCACGCCGGACGGGAAATCGGAGGTGTTCGTCACGCTGCCGGGCGAGAGCATCGGCAACGGCATCCGGTTTGACCGCACGGGCCAGATGTATGTGGCCGATTACACCGGCCACAACGTCCTGCGCATCGACCCCGCCACGAAAAAAATCGAGGTCTTCGCCCACGAGCCAAAAATGAACCAGCCCAACGACCTCGCCATTGCACCCGACGGCACACTCTTCGCCAGCGACCCGAACTGGAAGGAGGGCACCGGCCAGCTTTGGCGCATCGATACCGATGGAAAGGTCACGCGGCTCGCGGAAAATATGGGCACCACCAACGGTATTGAGGTGAGCCCCGATGGCAATAAACTTTATGTCAACGAAAGTCGTCAACGCAACGTGTGGGTGTTCGACATCCAGTCCGATGGCTCGCTGGCCAACAAGACGCTGCTGAAAAAATTCCCCGACCACGGCTTCGACGGGATGCGCTGCGACGTGGACGGAAACCTGTACATCACTCGCTACGGCAAAGGCACGGTGGTGGTAATGTCGCCCGCCGGTAAAATCCTGCGCGAGATCGACGTGCTCGGTGCCAAGCCCAGCAACCTCTGCTTCGGCGGCCCCGATGGGCGCACCGTGTACGTCACCGAAGTAGAGCACCGGCGATTGGTTCAGTTTCGCGTGGAGAGGGCGGGGTTGGCGTGGAGTTGGAAAAACTGATGCGATATAAATAAGTGCAAAGTTCACGGGTCTTACTTCTTGTTCTTGTACGTTTCATGTTGATAACTTTTGATTGATTAAATTTATTTAACTCTCAGACTTCAGTCGTTAGTATTAAGTTAATCATAAGCAAAGAAATATAATTATGAATCAAATACCGAGGTTCTGCGGAGTTGCTCTTGTCGTTGGGTTTTTCCTCCCATTTATTTCAATGGGTCCAATAAGCTGTTCGGGTTTAGACCTTGCCAAGATTGGTATGGGATCAAATCCAGCGGCGGAGATGATGGGTGATATGGGTGGTGAGAGCGAGGAGAGCTCAGGCGGACCGATAGTTTGGCAACTGGCGATACTTGTACTTATTCCCCTGGCTGGCTTGGTGGGAGCGATCGCCCACAAAAAGCCGATATATTTAGCATGTGGGGCAGTGCCGATTTTGATATTCGCCTATTATATGATTGGTGGCGGCGGGGATGCCGGAGGTGGAATGGGCGAAGGTGGAATGGGCGAAGGTGGAATGGGCGAAGGTGGGATACTCAAAGTAATGGGCGCAGGCGCATGGCTGTGTTTAATAGCCGCAATAGGGATGCTCTGCACCGCCGGCAAGGCGGGTGCGGCCATGGCCACAGAGGATGGTGGAGGTGGTATGGACTATGGCGGTGATTCTGGCGGTGATTCTGGC
>CAZJRV010000250.1:0-3879 GCA_964548235.1 uncultured Verrucomicrobiota bacterium | reverse complement strand
CGCATGTGAAATTTATTTTCGCCACCACCGAGCCGGAGAAAGTGTTGGCCACCATTTTATCGCGCTGCCAGCGTTTTGATTTGCGCCGCATCCCGGTTGCCAAAATTGTGGAGCACCTTACCCATATTGCAAAACAGGAAAAGGTGACCATCGAGCCCGCCGCACTGCAGGCCATCGCCCGTGGCGCGGATGGCGGCATGCGCGATGCCGAGAGCACGCTCGATCAACTCATCAGTTTCTGTGGCGAAAAAATTACCGAAGCGGATGTGCTTTCAATGTTTGGGCTTACTTCGCAGGCGCAAGTTATTTCATTGGCCGATGCAATTTTGAAAGGGGACGCCGAGCCGGCATTGCGTGAGTTGAACGAGCTGACCGCCAGCGGCAAAGAGTTGGGCCGTTTGGTGGGTGATTTGCTCAATCACTTTCGCAATCTCATGGTGTTTCAGGTTTCCAAAGGCGACGTGTCGTTGTTGGAAATTTCCGAGGCGGAGCAAAGCGCGCTCGCCGAGCAAGCCAAGCTGGCCGATACCGCAGCGGTGGCGCGCATTCTCGAAGTGTTTGCCGAATGCGAATATCAATTGCGCGGAGCGGCCTCGCGCAAAATTCTTGTCGAGGTGAGCATCATGAAAGCCATCGACGCCGCCAGCGCGATGAGCCTCAACGACGTGCTCGACAACCTCCAACAACTCCGCACCGAAGACAGCTCCGTTCCGGCACCATCCGTCAAATCCTCCGCCCCCAAGCAAGCCGCCAAGGCGAAAACTGCAAAACCCGCTGTGGCAAAACAGGAAGCCAATGCGCAGCCCGCAGCGGCCCCTGCGTCAGCTCCCGCCCCTACACCTGCCGGCGGCCCCGCACTTTGGGCGGAATTGCTCGGCTGCCTTGGGCCATTTGTGAAGGGCAACTTTGCCGAGGCTCATTTGGATTCCGTGGAAAACGGCGTGCTCTCCATCGGCTTCCCGCCCGGGCAGGAAAACGCTTTGGAACTGGCCAACAATCCCAAGACCCTCAAGGCGCTGAAAGTCAAGATGGCCGAGCTGGGGCAGGACATGCATGAAGTGCGGTTGATCACCGCTGAAACTCCGGCTGATTGGAGCGCGTCCGCTGCCGCCCCCACCGTGCCAGACGAAGCGCCCGATGCATCCGAGCCGCCTGCTACAAAACCCAAGCCCCCGGAAGGGCCTCTAGACATGAACGAATTCAAGAAAGACCCGTTGATTAAAAAAGCCCTCGAGGTGTTCAAGGGTCAGATCGTGGATGTGCGCACGTAAAAGGAATTTTTAATTATGGCAAGTATCAACAAACTCATGAAGCAGGCCATGAAGGCCCAGCAACAAGCGGCGGACATGCAGGCTGCGATGGCCGATCGCACGGTGGAAGCCACCAGCGGCGGCGGCGCGGTAAAGGTCGTGGCGTGCTGCGATGGCAGCGTGAAATCCATCAAAGTGGATCCCGAAACACTCGACCCGGACGATGTGGAGATGCTCGAGGATATGTTGCTCACCACCGTCAACAAAGCCATCGCTGAAGGCCAGGCTATCCAGCAGCAGGAGATGTCCAAAATCACCTCCGGCTTCAATATGCCGGGGCTGGGTTAGCTATGAATTCGCTGCCCGAACCCGTGGCGGCGTTGGTCGCCGCGCTCGGTCAACTGCCCGGCATCGGCCCACGCTCGGCCGAGCGATTGGCGCTGCATCTCGTCCAAAGCGAGTCCGGCCAGGTCAAGCAACTCGCCGATGCCCTCCTCACCGCCCGCGAGCGGATCGGGTTTTGCGAATCATGCGGCGCACTCACTGAACATCAACCGTGCGTGCTTTGCACCGATGATCGTCGTGATGCCACTACCGTGTGCGTGGTGGAGACGGCTGTGGACGTTATCAACGTCGAGAAATCCGGCGCGTTCAAGGGCCGTTACCACGTGCTCGGCGGCAAGATTTCCCCGCTCAACGGCGTGGACCCCGAGGACCTTCGCATTGCCGAACTGGAAGGCCGTTTGACTGGCATCGAAGAAATTATCCTCGCCCTCGGCACCGACGTGGAAGGCGACGCCACCAGCAATTATCTCGCGCAACAATTCAGTGCAAAAGGCGTCACAGTCACCCGCCTCGCCCACGGACTGCCCGCAGGGAGTGGGCTGGAGTACGCCGACGACCTCACCCTCAGCCGCGCCCTCGAAGGCCGCCGCGAATTGCAATGAGTTGCAATAAATCGTGATGATCAAAGTCGCCGCATTCGACATCGGCCACGTGCTGCTCGATTTTGATTACGGCATCTTCGTGCAACGAATGGCCCCGCGCACGCGCATGGACGTGTCCGAGCTGGACGCTTTCCTCAATCAATCCCCGCTTCTGGCCAAGTACGAAAGCGGCCAGCTGACCTCGCCTGAATTCTTCGCCATCGTAAAAAACGAAACGGGCTTTGACGGAACCGAGGCCGAATTCGCCGCGTACTTTGAGGACATCTTCACCCCCATCGACGAGATCATCACTCTGCACGCCCAGCTCGCCGCCAGTGGTCTGCCCACCTACACCCTCTCGAACACAAACGAAATGGCCGTGCGCCACATCAGCCGCGCCTTTGAATTCTGGCCCCGATTCACCGGTCACATCCTTTCACACGAAGTCCGCGTCCTGAAACCAAACCCAAAAATTTACGAAACCCTCGAGCAAATCACCGGTTGCACCGGTTCCGAAATCCTCTACCTCGACGACCTCCCCGAAAACATCGCCGCGGCAAAGTCACGCGGCTGGAACGCCATCCGTCACCAATCCCCCGAACAGACCCGCGCCACGATTGTCAAACTTGGTTTGGTGTAATGTCGCCGGCTATTTCTTTTTTAAATTGCGGTTGAGTTGTTTGAAGTTGCCTTCTTCGCAGCATTGGACGTAGCCCTCGGCGACGCGTTTTAGTTTTTCCCATTCGCGGCGGATGGCGCGGGCTTCGCGTTGGTTGATTTTGGAATCAGCGGCGGCACTGGCGACGGTCGATAAAAGGTCGGCGAATTGTTTGACAACTTTGCTGGTGGCGGGGGCAAGGCGTTGCGGGGTTTCGCCGTTGGTGGCGGCCACGGCGTTGCCGACGTAAAAGCCGCCGGTTTGTTCGCATAACCAGTGGATGACGCGGGGGTCGGCGGTGGCTTTGTAGAGAGAGAGGGCGCGGTCGAGGGGATTGGGGATGCCGCTGGCGGAGCCGCTGTCGGGGGCCTCAGCCCATTTGTAAACGGTGGAGGGGGAGAGATTCATGTCCCGAGCAATGATCTGGACGGAGGAATCCTTGTAAACGCGTTTGAGGAGTCGGTGGGATTTCATCACCGGAATGGTAGCAAATTTGGGTTGGGCTTGGGTACTGTAAAGTTGGGGAAAAGTTTATAGTAGGGTCGGCAGCGCGCGGGCACAAAAAAACAGGGCCGGCGAACCGGCCCCGTTGTGATAATTTTGACTGTGGTTTACATGTGATCGTGGCCGTGGTCGGGAGCGGCGGGCGCTTCCTTCTCGGGCACGTCGGTGATCAGGCACTCGGTGGTGAGCAGCAGGGCCGCGATGGACGAGGCGTTCTGCAGCGCACTGCGGGTGACTTTGGCGGGGTCGACGACGCCGGCCTTCAGGAGGTCGGTGTATTCGTCGGCGGCCACGTCGTAGCCAATGTTGCCCTTTTTGGAGAGCACTTCCTGGATCACAACCGCGCCTTCAACGCCGGCGTTGCTGGTGAGTGCGCGCAATGGGGATTCCAGTGCGTGCCGGACAATCTCCACGCCGATTTGCTCGTCGCCTCCGATGCTGATTTTCTTGATGGCCGGGAGACAGCGCAGCAATGCCACGCCACCGCCGGGGACGATGCCCTCTTCCACCGCAGCGCGGGTGGCGTGCAGGGCGTCCTCGA
>CAZJRV010000249.1:0-3897 GCA_964548235.1 uncultured Verrucomicrobiota bacterium | reverse complement strand
ATTTCTGCAGGTGAGCGTGGAGGAATTGATGCAAACCACTGGCTGCGATCGTGAGGTGGTGGAGGAAACGCTGTCGGTCATTCGATCCTTCGAGCCGGCCGGCGTGGGCGCGTGCGACTTGCGCGAGTGCCTGTTGCTGCAGCTGGAGCGACAGGGCAAGATTGACTCGGATGAATACAAGCTGGTTGAGAACCACATGGATGCGCTGGGTCGCCGGCGATTTCCCGAGATTGCCAAGGCGTTGGGCGTTGATATTTCCGAAGTGCAGGAAATTGCCGGGAAAATTTCCCGCCTGGATCCCCGTCCCGGCAGTGCGTTTCAAAGTGCGCCGGAGCAGTACGTGTTGCCTGAAGTGTTTGTGAGCTGGAAGGACGACCAATGGGAAGTCACCTCCAACCGCGAGGAAGTGCCGCAATTGCGCATCAGCAACTCGTACAAGGATTTGCTGGCCGAGGCGCGTGATTCCAAAGACGTGCGCGAGTATATCCGCTCCAAGATTCGCGATGGCAATTTCCTCATCAAGAGCATCCACCAACGGCAGGATACCATCCTCAACATCGCGCGAGAAATCGTGGCACGGCAAGGGCCGTTCATGGAGGAGGGCGTGCCGGCGCTCAAGCCGATGACCATGTCCGAGATCGCCGAGGCGGTGGATGTGCACGAAACCACCGTCAGCCGCGCGGTGAGCGGCAAGTATATGAAAACACCGCAGGGGCTTTTTGAAATGCGGTTCTTTTTCACCGGCGCAATCGCTACCGCCAGCGGGAAGGGCGTCAGCAACACCAGCGTGAAACAGATGATCGCGGATCTGGTGGAGGATGAGGACAAGGCCAAGCCTCTTTCGGATGAGCAACTGGTGAAACTGCTGGGCGAAAATGAAATCAAAATCGCCCGCCGCACCGTGGCCAAATATCGCGGCGAACTGGGCCTGCTCTCCTCGAGCATGCGAAAAGTGTATTGATCGGCAAACTCAGAATAACGATGGGTGAACGAAACCGATCGTCATTCCAAGGCCGCTTTCGTTTCTTTTTGCAGGTGCTCCAGATCATCGCGCAGCTCGGGAGTCTTGGACGCGCGATCCATCCGGTCGATAAATAAAATGCCGTGCAAATGATCGGTCTCGTGCTGGACACATCGCGCGAGCAATCCGCCACACACGAATTCGATCGGCTCACCGCGGCCATTCAAGGCCTTTACAGAGACCGATTCCGGCCGCGTGACTTCGCCATAAATTTCTGGAAAACTTAGGCACCCCTCCGGGCCACTGACCGGGTCATTGAGGTGCGTCACCTCCGGGTTAATTAGCACCAGTGGCATCAAGGAATTCGGGTCAGCCGTTTCGCCTTCGAGCTCCAGTGTGCTCGGCCGATTCTCAGCGGCGCGGATGTCAATTACCGTCAACTGGATTGCGCGCCCCACTTGTTGCGCCGCAAGCCCGATGCCGCGATATTCCTCCATCGTCTCAAACATATCCTCGATGAACTCCTCCAACTCCGGCGACACGCTTTCCACCGCCGCGCCTTTCTCGCGTAGCACGGGATTGCCGTAAAACGTCAGCGGCAAAACCATTACTTCGCCTCCACCCCCAACAAGGCGAGGATGCGCTCGAGGTCGTCCTCCGAAAAATATTTGATGGTGATGGTGCCCTTGCCATTGCGATGGCGCAAACCCACCTGCGTGCCCAGCACCTGCTTGAGCCGGTTTTCCAAATCCGTAATATGTACATCGGCTTTTGCGCCATCGGATTTCTTGGCCTTCGGTGCAGCCCCGTTTTGCAATCCACTCACCAACGCCTCCGTGTCGCG
This sequence comes from uncultured Verrucomicrobiota bacterium, assembly GCA_964548235.1. Taxonomy (GTDB): domain Bacteria; phylum Verrucomicrobiota; class Verrucomicrobiia; order Limisphaerales; family UBA1100; genus JACNJL01. Next base: position 2,092 of record CAZJRV010000249.1, on the reverse strand, counting down.
CACGCTGAGGGTTTCGCGGATGACACGGTCGGCGGCGAGTTTTTGTTGAGCGGCATCGTCCAGCCCGAGAATTACCTTGGCGTGGCCCGTGGCCAATCGCCCTTGGCGCACGTGGATTTGCACGTCTTCATCCAGTGTAAGCAGCCGCAGCGCGTTGGCTACCGCGGCGCGGCTTTTGCCCACGCGCTTGGCGGCTTCTTCTTGGGTGAGTTGAAACGCATCGATGAGGAGGCCGTACCCTTGCGCTTCCTCAATGGGATTCAAATCCTCACGCTGCAAATTCTCCACCAATGCCATCTCGAGCACCTCGGCATCGTTGGCTTCGCGCACTACGACCGGCACGGTGTCCAGCCCCGCGATTTGCGTGGCACGCCAACGGCGTTCGCCGGCGATCAATTCGTATTCTTCCGTGCTATCCGGTGCAGGCCGCACAACGAGCGGCTGGATGATGCCTTTGGTCTTGATGGATTCCGCAAGGTTCTCCAGCGCTTCGCGGTCAAAATCCTTGCGCGGCTGCAACGGGCACGCCTTCACCTTTTTCCAGGGCAGCTGTTGCACGCGCTCGCCATCGGGCAGAGGCGCGGTGGCTGCGGGCGTGCCGGTGACGGTGGCAGCTTCCGTTTTGTCGCCCAACAATGCCCCTAAACCTCGGCCTAATCCGGTCTTTGCCATGCGCGTTTGTGGGGCAGGCACATTGGGATGTCAAAGGCGTGTTTTTCACAATATCCTCCGCGCATGACGCACAAGAGCGGATGGATCGCAGACCGTGTGGCGCATTTAGCTGAAAATCCGAATGGCCACGATGCGCGGTATCTGGGCTTTTTTGAGTGCTTTAACACGGGAAAATTTTATGAAGCCCACGATGTGCTCGAGGATTTATGGCTCGAAACCCGCGGCACACCGGACGCGGATTTTTACAAGGCCCTCATTCAGGTTGCCGGTGGTTTTGTGCATCTCCTCATGCATGAAAATCCAAAGTGGCCCGCCGCAGGCCACCGTTTGCGGCCGGCTCACCGATTGCTCGGCAAGGCCCGAAATTACCTGCAAAAATATTCCGATCCCCATCACCACCTGAATATAGCCGCCATGCTCGCCCTGATCGATCAATGGCGTGCGCGATTGGAGGAAGGCGGTTTTGAGGTGAATCCGCTGCATCAAAACACCGCGCCAATCATAAACCTGAACTGAACAACTCAAGCTTGCCCCTGCTTGCCGCTGCCTCTAGGCTCGTCAACCATGAGCGAGCAACAGGTTGACGAGCAAATAGCGGCATTGGGCCGCCACGTGTTGGAAGGTGGGTCCATCGGGAAAGAGGATGCAATGTTCCTCTTTGAATTGGAAAATTCCGCCGACATTCACACGCTGCTCTCGTGGGCCAACCGCATTCGCGAGCATTTCAAGGGCAACAAAATTCACCTGTGCTCCATCGTCAACGCCAAGGCGGGGGCGTGTTCGGAGAATTGCTCGTTCTGTTCGCAATCCGCCGCGTACCAAACCGGCTCGCCGCGGTACGGCTTTGTGGATCCCGAGCCGGTGGAGGAAGCCGGTGAGGAGGCCAATCGAAATGGCGTCACCGCCGTGGGGCTTGTGGCTGCGTGGCGCGGGTTGAAGGAAGGGCCGATGCTCGATGAGGTGTGCGATCGCATTGCCGAGATGAAAGAGCAGGGCCAAACACGGCCGGACGCGTCGCTGGGGCTCATTGAATCTCAGGAAGTCGCCAACCGCCTTAAGAAAGCTGGCCTCGAGTGTTACGGACACAACCTCGAAAGCTCGAAGCGCTTTTTTCCGGAACATTGCACCACGCACACCTTCGAGGATCGCCTGCGCACGATTGAGTTTTTGAAAAAGGCGGGCATCAAGATTTGCAGCGGCGGCATTATCGGCATGGGCGAGACGCGCGCCGATCGCTGCGACCTCGCCATGAGCCTGCGCGAGATCGACGCCAGCGTGGTGCCGGTCAATATCCTCAACCCCATCGAAGGCACGCCGCTGGAAAAACAGGAGCCGTTGCCGCCGTTGGAGATTCTCAAGACCATTGCCTGTTTCCGTTTCATTTTGCCGCGCAAAGAAATCATGATCGCCGGCGGTCGCA
>CAZJRV010000248.1:0-3901 GCA_964548235.1 uncultured Verrucomicrobiota bacterium | reverse complement strand
AGGTTCCGTGGTGGAAGGCGTGGTCGCCTAAATGGCTTTTTTAACCCATCCCGCGCGCGCTCGTGCGGGATCGTTTCAGGATTGCAGAAAACTTGTGCCATGAAAAAAAACCTCACCCGCACACGCAACAATCTCCAACCGGCCGCCTTCATCGCCATGAGCGCGGCCGTTTTGGCTTGGCTCACCTCGAACGCAACCGCCCAGTAAAAATTTTGGCGGGCGTTTCTGTAATTTTTTGATGCCATGATTCGGCCATCCTCGTGGACAATTGCTATGGCTGCCATGGCGATGGCGCCACCAAGGGCGGCCTAGACCTGGGCAGCAAGGGCGGCGCACGCGTAGGCGGCAACACCGGCCCGGCCGTGGTGCCGGGGGACCCGGGCAAAAGCCAAATGGTGCGGCGCATTAAGAACCTCGCCGATCCCATGCCCCCTTCCAACAAGGATCCCCTCACCGACGCGCAGATTTCCGAGCTGGAAAGCTGGATCCGACGCGGCGCGCCTGATCCCCGCACGGGCAAATCCGCCGGCGTCATCAAGACCGAATCCGACAAGGAAAAAGCCAAGGCCCACTGGGCATTTCAACAGGTGAAAACCCCCGCGCCGCCCCTGCCGAATTATGTATTCAATGGCAAGCTCAAGGGCTGGATTCAGAACCCCATCGACGCCTACATCCTCAAGACCCTCGAGGATCAAGACATGGTGCCCTCGCTCCAGGCGAAAAAATGGCAGCTGCTGCGCCGCGTGTATTTTGACCTCATCGGCCTGCCGCCCAGCTACGAGGATGTGCAGCGCTTCACCAACGGGCAGGAAACCTACGAGCAGGTCGTCGACCGGCTACTCAGCAGCCCGCAATACGGCGAACGCTGGGGCCGATACTGGCTGGACGTCGCCCGTTATGCCGACACCACCGGCTCGGACAACCGACGCGACAACGTGGCGCGCTACATTTACGCCTACACCTACCGCGACTGGGTCATCAATGCCTTGAACGAAGACAAACCGTATGACCAGTTTCTCATCGAGCAAATCGCCGCCGACCGGCAAAAGTCCAGTCACGCTGACCTTGCTGCCATGGGTTTCCTCACCCTCGGCCGCAAAGATAATCCCCAAGACAATAGCGATGATGTGATTGATGACCGAATCGATGTGCTGACCCGCGGCACCCTCGGCCTCGCAGTCTACTGCGCCCGCTGCCACGACCACAAGTTCGATCCCGTGCCCACTGCTGACTACTACGCACTCTACGGCGTGTTCAAGAGCTCCAGAGAACCCAACGATGATGACAAGCTTAAGGACGGGAAATACGTGCTGAACCCTTCGACCGACAACGGAAGCAGCAAAGGCACTTACGCCGGCAGCTCCGATATTACAGATTATCAATTTAAACTGAAAGAGCTGGAAAAAAAACACGAGCAGTATCGTTTAGCAAAGGAATACGAGAACAACAATAATTCGCGCCAAAACGCCGCCACTTATATGTATTGGACCCATATGTATACCAAGAACGATGTGCGCGTGCGCGATAAACGCCGCGAATTTGAGCGCACGCTCGATGAGTTGACTAAAAAAGCCACCAAAGGAAAAAAGAAAAAAAGCGACGTTAAGCTCATCGGTGATGTGGGCGATACTTGGCAAAATTATATGCGCCGCAAACGTGAGGACGACCGAGTATTCGGCCCGTGGGTCACATACGGCAATGTGGCCACCAACGCAGTTGGCCGTTTCATCCCCGCCGAACTCACCAAAGCACAGGCCAAACTCAAACCGCTGCTCGCGGCGCCCGATCCAAAAAACCGCCGTGCCAAACGCATCAACCCCATCGTGGCGAGATATTTCCCTGCCGACAAACCGCCTACCAACATGGGCGATGTCATGAAGCGCTATGATGCCATGTTTAAAATCGCCGACCAGCAATGGCGCTTTGCCATCGGTCAATTCACCACCAAACGGAACCAGGCCAAACCCGGCGAAACGATCAAGCCGCCCACCAGTATGGAAGACGCCCAAAAACGGTTTGACGTGGCATTCGATAAACAGTTCGGCAAAGACTACGCGAAAAATATGGAGGAAGTCCGCCGCGTCATCTTCGAGCGCGGTCACCCCTGCAAATCCAATTTCGATGAACTCAAACGCCGCAACGGCGGCCTTGAGCGCGAGGAACGTGAACGTTTTCTCAGTAAGATTGAGAACCTCAAGATCAACCACGCTGGCTCACCGCCTCTAGCCATGGTGCTTGTGGACAGTAACCCTCACGACGAGAAGATCATGATCAAAGGCAACCGCAACCAGCGTGGCAAGGAAGTCCCACGCCAATTCTTGGAGATCCTCGCCGGTGAAGATCGCCAGCCCTTCCCCAAGAAATCCAGCGGCCGCCTCGAGTTGGCCAAGGCCATTGCCAGCAAGGAAAATCCCCTCACCGCCCGCGTAATGGTGAACCGCATTTGGATGCTCCATTTTGGCAAGGGCATCGTCAGCTCCGTCAATGAGTTCGGCCTGCGCGCAATGGACCCCTCCCACCCCGAGCTGCTCGATTACCTCGCGTGGTATTTCACCTCGAACAATTGGTCTATGAAAAAACTGCACAAGCACATCCTCATGTCCAACACCTACCAGCAGACCAGCGACGACAACCCGCGCTACAGCGTGAAGGACCCGGATAACATTCATTACTACAAGATGGACCGACGACGTATGGATTTCGAATCCTTCCGCGATGGCCTGCTCCAAGTGTCTGGAAAACTGGATCTCGCCATGGGGGGTAAACCGTTGCGCCTTACGGGAGATACGAATTACCGCCGCAGCGTCTACGCTCTGGTGGATCGCCGAGATCTCGATGAAATGTTCAAGACATTTGACTTTGCCAGCCCAGACGCCACCGTAGGCCAGCGTTTTGTCTCCACGGTATCACAACAGGCTCTTTTCATGATGAACAGCACCATGCTGGCGGACCTCGCACACCAGATGGTTTCACGAAAAGAATTCACAAATATTCAAGACGACCGCAGCCGAATTGCCACCTTATACAACATGGTATATCAGCGGGATCCTGAACCCATTGAGGTCAAGCTCGGCCAACGCTTCCTGCAGGAGCAAACCGGTGGCGTTACAACCGGCGCCATGCGCGTCCCAACGTGGTACAACGGCTATGGCCAGTGGAATGTGATCGACGCAAAAAACAAATTTTACAGTGTCGCAATGCACCAATTCCCGTTCACAGACGGCAAGGTGTGGAAAGGCAATTCACCCGCTTTCGGCCCACTCAAGCTCACTGGTACCGGTGGTCACCCCGGCACCCAGCCAAATATTGCCGTGATCCGCCGTTGGGTTGCCCCACGTGACACCACAGTAAATATTTCCGGCCGCCTCGAGCACCGCCTTGATGACGAAGCTGACGCAGCGTACAAGGAACTAAATTCTGAGGCGCAAAAGTTGTACGACAAAAACGTTTGGGACGGCGTCACCGGCATCATTGTATGGAGTCGCACCAGTAACGGCTCCTCAAGAATTGGCAAGGAGCTCTGGCGCTCCGATGTACGCCGCGGCCGGCGTGATGCCAACTATGGTGATGTCGAAGTTAAGCGTGGCGATACCATCGACTTCATTGTCACCTGCAATAAGTACTTTGTACCGCAGGCATATTCGAATAGTGCCAAAGCCTTTAAGTTGAAGAATGGGGGACAACAGGATAATTTCACATGGAACCCCACGATAAAAATCAAGCCGGAGATCGCCCAAGCTATGGAGAAAAAAGCAGGCTCGCTGCTGGTCACCTCCTGGACCGCCTCCGATGAATTTCAGGGCTCTACCTATAAACCCAAGCCGCTGAATGCCTGGGAAAAATATGTGCAGGTGCTACTGCTCTCCAACGAGTTGGCTTACGTGGATTAGTTAGTTTATGC
>CAZJRV010000247.1:0-3901 GCA_964548235.1 uncultured Verrucomicrobiota bacterium | reverse complement strand
TTGTTTTATCGCGTGGACCGGATGGCGTGGGACGAGCTTTCCCCGCGCGAAAGCGAGGCCGCGCGCGAACGACTCGAGGCCCTGTGCGCCGCCAACAACAATGCGTCGCATCCCTTAGTGCGCAGTTTTGCCAATGTCAGCGGCAAGGCGGATCTTGTGTTTTGGTTGTTCCACGAAGACCTCGCCCAACTCGCGCAAATGCATCGCGACCTTGAGGCTTGTTTCCCCGCGGGCAGCATCGATTTGGTTTACAGCTACTTCAGCGTCACGGAGTTGACCGAATATCAACCCACCGAGGATGACCTCAAGGCACGCGCGCAACGGGAGTTCAAGCTTGAGGAGGGCACGCCCGAGTTCGACGCCAAAATGGAGGAACTTATGGCGTGGAAGGCCGATTACGAAAAATTCCGGCTCTACCCCGAAATGCCCGATTGGGAGGTGATGTGTTTTTATCCCATGCTCAAGAAACGTCAGGGCGAGGACAATTGGTATAGCCTCGATTTCGAAACACGAAAAAAACTAATGCGCACCCACGCCACCACCGGCCGCAAATACGCCGGCCGCATCAGCCAGCTCATCACCGGCAGCACCGGCCTGGACGACTGGGAATGGGGTGTCACACTGATGGCACACGAAGTCGCCTCGGTAAAAGACATCGTCCACGAAATGCGCAAAGACGAAGTCACCGCCCGCTACGGAGATTTCGGCACATTTTACATCAACCTCCGCCTCGAGCCGTCCGCGTTGTGGACGCATTTGGGGTTGTAGATTTGAACCGCCAAGGCGCAAAGACGCCAAGATTTTTTTAAAAGGGGTTTCCATTGGCGCCTTCGCGCCTTGGCGGTTCCCATCATCCGCGCTTGACCATCGCCGCTGCCGGTTGTTTTCTCCCCGCGTGGAACGATTGCCCGGATTTCGAGATATTTATCCCGAGCCCCTGCCCGACGGCGAGGCTTGGAGCGCCAATGTGCGTGAACACATTTTTCGTTCGTGGCGGCAGATTGCGAGTCGCTATGCGTTCCAGCCGTATGACGGCCCACCACTGGAGCCTCTCGATTTGTTCACCAAAAAAAGTGGCGATGAAATCGTCGGCCAACTTTACAATTTCGAGGACAAAGGCGAGCGCGCCGTGGCCCTCCGGCCGGAGATGACCCCCACCGTCGCCCGCATGGTGGCCGCCCGCGAGCGCCACTACAAGAAGCCCATCAAGTGGTATTCCATCCCGCAACTCTTCCGTTACGAACGCCAGCAAAAAGGCCGCCTGCGCGAGCACTTTCAGTTTAATGCCGACATCTTTGGCGAAACCGATCCCGCCGCCGATGCGGAGCTCATCGCAATGCTCATCGACTTGCTGCGTGAGTTCAACCTCACCGCCGAAGACTTCGTCATCCGCCTCAGCAGCCGCAATGCGTGGCAGGAGTTTTTTGAGCAAAACGGCGGCGACGAATCGAAGGCCTACGATTTTTATCAGGCCGTGGACAAACTCGAGCGCACGCCTCCGGAGGAAAGTGACAAAACGTTTAAGGCCCTCGGTTTCACATTAGAACAAGTACGCAACTTTATCGACAGCGGCAAGCCCACCGAAGAGCTCCAAGCCGTCCTCGACAATCTCGCCGCCCGCGGGATGAGAGATTTTGTTAAGATCGATTACAACGTAATTCGCGGTTTGGCCTACTACACCGGCATCGTTTACGAGGCCTTCGATCGCAAGGGCAGTTTCCGCGCCATCGCTGGCGGTGGCCGCTATGATCAACTCGTCAACCTCGTGTCCGGCGGCAAAAAGAACATCCCCGCCGCCGGCTTCGCGATGGGCGACGTGGTGTTGGCGGAGTTGTTAAAGGAACGTGGATTGCCATTGATGGTGGCTGACTTGGCACAAGTTTACGTATTGATTGAGGACGAGATGCATCGGGGCGATGCGATGAAAATCGTCCAAGTTTTGCGCGAAGGGAACTGGCCCACGGAATACCCCCTGGTGGCAATGAAACCCAACAAGCAATTCAAGCGGGCCCTTGAACATCTTGTGAATTTTACCGTGACACCTGTTCCCGGAGGCTCGGTGCGGATGAAAGTGATCGGATCAAAGCAGGAACACGAATTGGCCCTTGATGAACTGTGCGGCCGAATTCAAGAGGAGTTTTTCAACTTGGCTTCATCGCGATGATGCGTGAACTGTACCTCGGCATCGACAGCGGCACGCAATCCACCAAGGCGTTGGTGGTGGATGCCAAGAATGGCAAGGTGCTCGGCAGCGCTCAGCGCGCGTACGGGCTAATCAGCGGCTTGCCTGCGGGCGCGAAGGAGCAGCATCCGGAGACATGGAAACGCGCCACGGCGGGCGCGATCAAAGCTGCGCTCAAGCAAGCCAAAGCCAGCGCAGCCGAGGTGAAGGGCATCGGCGTCAGCGGCCAGCAGCACGGCTTTGTGCCGCTCGATAAAAAGGGCGCAGTCATTCGGCCGGCCAAGCTCTGGTGCGACACCACCACCACTGCCGAGTGTGAGGCGATCACCAAAAAACTCGGCGGTCTCAAAAAAACCATCGGCCGCGTGGGCAATGCCATGCTGCCGGGCTTCACCGCGCCCAAGATTGCATGGCTCAAAAAGCACGAGCCAAAAAATTTCAAGCGCCTCGCCACGGTTTTGTTGCCGCATGATTACCTGAACTTTTGGCTTACCGGAAATGCCGTGATGGAATACGGCGACGCCAGCGGCACCGGGCTGCTCGATATCAAAACCCGCAAGTGGTCGGCCGCCGCCATCAAGGCAATCGACCCCGCCTTAGCAGGCAAGTTGCCTCCGCTCATTTCCAGCGATCAACCCGTCGGTCATCTTTCCAATGCAACCGCCCAGTCACTCGGCCTTTCCACAGACACTTTGGTCAGCGCCGGTGGCGGCGATAACATGATGGGCGCCATCGGCACAGGCAACACGCGGCCGGGCATTGTCACTGCCAGTTTTGGCACCAGCGGAACCATTTACGCTTGTGCAGCCAAGCCGGTCATCGATCCCCAAGGCGAGATCGCTGCGTTTTGTGATTCCACCAATCGTTGGCTACCTCTGCTTTGCACAATGAACGTGACTGTGGCCACCGAGATGGTGCGAAACCATTACGGCCTCACACACGCGCAATTTGAAAAAGTCGGCGCCAAGGTTGCTGCTGGAAGCGATGGGCTACTTTTGTTGCCCTACCTCGAAGGCGAGCGCACGCCGAATGTGCCAGATGGCACAGGCGTTTGGTTTGGCGCGAACACGAAAACGCAAAGCTCTGGCCACTTCGCGCGCGCGGCGATGGAGGGCGTTACCCTTGGAATGAATTACGGACTCCGCCGCCTTGCCGCGCTCGGCGTGAAGCCCAAACAAATCCGCGCCACCGGTGGCGGGGTTCAATCCAAACTCTGGCGGCAGATTATGGCTGATGTGTTTCAGGCCGAAGTGGCCACGCTTGCTGTCAGCGAGGGCGCGGCATACGGAGCGGCCCTCCAAGCAATGTGGTGTGTGGCGCGAAATCGCTGTGAAAAAGTCTCGATCTCAGATTTTTCCGATCGATTTGTGAAATTAAACTCGCGCGAAACTGTCAGGCCAGACAGGGCGAAAAAGGCGATTTATCGCGAAATACAGGCAATTCAGGACCAATTATCAACCGACCTTCGCGGCGCATTTTCGCGGCATCGGCGTTTCTTGGGTTGTGAATAACCTGTGAATATTGAGACGGATGGTGTGGACAAGTTGATAAATTTTTAACTCTTCCCGCTGGCGGATTTCTGGATTTGTGGTAGGTTGACCTTGTATGAAGTTGGTCCTGTCTACCCACAAAGTTACCCTTACCGCCGGCCTCAAGGATCACGTTCGTCAATGCATCGAAAAGCTCGATCATCAGGAAACACACGCAATAGCTGCGTTA
>CAZJRV010000246.1:0-3909 GCA_964548235.1 uncultured Verrucomicrobiota bacterium | reverse complement strand
AGGAACGCATCGCCAAACTGCGGCGCGATTTGAAGGAGGTCAAGCGCGTGCGTCAAACTCAACGCCAAGGTCGCCAGCGAAGCCAATGGCCACTGGCCTCTATCGTGGGCTACACGAATGTGGGAAAGTCCACGCTGCTCAACGCGCTCACCGGCGCGGAGGTATTGGCCGAGGATAAACTCTTCGCCACGCTCGATCCCACCACGCGCCGCATCAATTTGCCGACCAATCAAAACGCGCTCCTCAGCGACACGGTGGGCTTCATCCGCAAACTACCGCATCAACTCGTGGAGTCTTTTAAGGCCACGCTTGAGGAAGTGGTGGAGGCGGATTTGCTGTTGCACGTAGTCGATGTCTCCAGCGAATCTGCCGCTGACCAGATTGCGTCCGTCAACGAGGTGCTCAAGGAAATCGATGCTGACGGAAAACCAACGCTCATGGTCTTCAACAAAATCGACCAACTCCCCGAGCGCAACGGCAACCTCCATTGGCTGCGCGAATTCCCGCACGCGGTGTGTGTTTCCGCCAAGACCGGCGAAGGGCTCGACGAACTGCAGGCGGAACTCGGCATTATGCTGCGGCCGATGCGCAGTTGTTTAGAACTGCAAGTTCCCGCCAGCGACGGTGCCACGCTTGCCCGCATCCGTGCCCTCGGCCAGGTGGATGAGGAACGGTACGAAGGCGACATTGTCCACCTCAAGGCGCGCATTCCCGAACACGCGGCCGAAGAGTTTGTGCGCTTCAGCGTGCGCGAATAAAAACACTTGCTCATAATATTAATAGAGCCATTCTTTCCGCGTGACCCTTTCAACGCGCATAAAAGATTTGCCAAATCGCGAACGCCCACGCGAACGCTTGGCAGAGCTGGGCCCCGATGCGCTTTCCGATGCCGAGTTGATTGCCATTTTGCTGCGCACCGGTCTTCAGGGAAAATCCGCCGTGGACGTGGGTACAGAATTGGTCCAGAAATTCGGAACCCTCAGCGCGCTGTCCCAAGCGACGTTGGGAGAACTGCAATCGATTAAAGGCATCGGCCGCGACAAAGCCATTGCTTTGCAAAGCGCCTTCACGCTCGCGCGCCGAATGGCTGCGGAAATTCATGAAACTGCGCCCGTGCTCGACACGCCGGATTCCGTTGCCGATTTTTTGCGCGAGGAATGCCGCCCTTATGAGGTCGAGCATTTTTATGCTGTCTTCGTGAACACGCGCCGTCGGCTCATTCGCAAAGTGCATCTCACCAATGGCACACTCGATGCTGCCATCGTTCACCCGCGCGACGTCTTCCGCCATGCCGTGGCCGCCAATGCCTCGGCGGTGATTCTCGTCCACAACCATCCCAGTGGCGACCCGACGCCATCCAAGGCAGACATCACAGTCACCCGCGACCTCGTGCGTGCGGGGCAGCTCTTAAAAATCGAGGTGCTCGACCACATCATTCTGGGGCAAAAAACAACGGAGCGGGAGAAGGATTATTTTTCGCTCAAGGAGCACGGGTATTTTTACAAGTGACCCGAAGCCAGCCGATTAAGAAGAAACAGAAACTAGCGGCTTGCGAATGACACGGCCTTGAAGACGAAAGCCGGGCAAACGTGTTTCGGTAATTTTTGCGCCATCGCCGGGCGTCGCTTCGTTGTCAAGCAGGCTGTGTTGTTCGGGATCAAATGCAGCATCCAATTCCGTCTCGAACGCAACGATCCCCACGCGCTTGGCAAGAGAGCGGCATTGGGATTGAAAAGTGGCCATCGTTTGCATAAATGGCTCTTTACCGGACGCAGCGGCGGAACGTTCGAGGCGATAAACCAAATCGAGCTGGCCGACCAAAGTCGCCGCCCAATCCTGCTCGGCCCGGCGCAGCTTTTCCACTTCGAGCTTTAGGGTGGCGTGTTCGTCGTCGCCGGCTTTGGCCATGAACTCGTGGTGCTCCTTCACCGTGGCGGCGATGCCGGTGGCGATCTCCTCGGCGAGTTGTGCGGTTTGGCCGGAGGATTCCTGCACGGCATTCCAGTTTGCGGTGGCCTCGGTAATTTGCGCGGCCACGCTTTCCATTTTGTTGACCTCCTTGGCCACGGTAGTGAGCTGGGCGATCTCCACCGCCTTAGCCTCTGCGCGGTACTCAAAATAAAATGGCGCGACCGCAAATCCCGCGCCCAATCCGGCACAAACAAGAATGCTGATAATATGCCACTGCTCGGCTGGGCCTGAAATGAGTGTGCTGATCCAATAACCGAGTCCGATAAAAATAACATCAGCCAAAAGGAAAGGCCATTTGGGCACGGCAACTGGCAACGGCAGCGCCTTGAGGGTGCTGGCCTTGCTGGTTTTAGATGGGGAACCCTTGCTCATCTCGGCGGCACGTTGCCCACTTGGCGGGCGGACGTCAATGCCAACTGTCGATGGATTGACACTGCTGCCTTTGCGCCGTAGCGTGGCGGGGTATGGGAACACTGTTCGAATCGTTGGTCGAAATCATCCGCCGCACGTCGGCAGAAATTCCCGATGACGTTCAGCGCGCCATTCTCGCAGCGCTTGAAAACGAAAAGCAGGACACCATTGCTAAAAGCGCCATGGAAATCATCGAGCGCAACATCACGCTGGCAAAGGAAAAATCCCAGCCACTGTGTCAGGATACCGGCAGCGTGCTTTTTTATGTGGATTGCCCGGTGGGGTACGATCAAATGGAGTTTGCCGACACCGCCCGCGCAGCGGTGACCGAGGCAACAAAGCGCGGATTCCTGCGGCAAAATTCCGTGGATTCACTCACTGGCAAAAATGACGGCACCAACATCGGCCCCGGCGCGCCGACGTTTCATTTTCATCAATCCCGCGAAGCGAATGTGATCGTGCGGCTCGTGCTCAAAGGCGGCGGTTGCGAAAACGTCGGCGCGCAATACTCGCTGCCCAACACCAAACTAAACGCTAATCGCGATCTCGATGGGTGTCGCAAGGTCATCCTCGATGCCGTGCAACAAGCCCAAGGCAAGGGCTGCGGCCCGGGCATCCTCGGCGTGTGCATCGGCGGCGACCGCGCCACGGGCTATGAGCTTTCGAAAACGCAGTTCCTGCGCAATCTCGATGATGAAAATGACAACGCCGGATTGGCCGCGCTGGAGGCGGATATCTACGCCACGGCTAATAAGCTCGGCATTGGCCCGATGGGTTTCGGCGGCAACACCACATTGCTCGGCGTGAAAATCTGCGCGGCCAACCGTGTGCCGGCATCCTATTTTGTCAGCGTCAGCTACATGTGCTGGGCCTTCCGCCGCCACGGCGCGACGCTGGATGACGCTGGAGAAATCACGGAGTGGCTTTATTGAAATGACCGAACTCACCCCCCCAATTTCCGAAGAACAAATCCGCGCGCTCAAGGTTGGCGATTCGGTGGCGATTTCAGGTGTGGTGTATACCGGCCGCGATACGGTTCATAAATTTTTGCACGAAGGCGGTGAACTGCCGGAGGGCGTGAATCTGGAGGGCAGCATCATTTATCATTGCGGCCCTGTGGTGGTGAGGGATGACGCCGGAGATTGGCAGGTGACGGCGGCCGGACCGACAACCTCCATTCGCGAGGAGCCGTATCAGGCGGACATCATGAAAAAATTTGGCGTGCGTGGGGTGATTGGCAAGGGCGGCATGGGGCCCAAGACGCTGGCCGGCTGCGCGAAACACGGCTGCGTTTACCTGCACGGCATCGGCGGCGCGGCACAGGTGTTGGCAGAGCACATCACCAAAGTGCGCAACGTGTATTTCCTTGAAGAATTCGGCAGCCCGGAAGCGATTTGGGAAATCGAGGTGGACCAGTTTCCCGCCGTCGTCACGATTGACAGCCACGGCCGGTCGCTGCACGCCGAAGTCGCCGAGGCGAGCCAACCCGTGTAAGACGAAAACCTTTAAAGATCCTCTGAGAATCCG
>CAZJRV010000245.1:0-3917 GCA_964548235.1 uncultured Verrucomicrobiota bacterium | reverse complement strand
GATGCCGATTTTTGCCTTAGCCAAAATGGATGCTACCTGATTGAGCACGCCCGGCCGATCCATCACATTGAGCCGCAAATAATAACTGTTCACCACATCATCAATCGCGCCGATCTCACCATTCGCCTCGTGCGGGGTGAAGGCGCGCACGCGCTCGGGCGAATCGTGCTTCAAGTCCAGCGCCGCATCGGCGATGTCGCCCAGCACGGCACTGGCGGTTGCGTCCTGACCGGCGCCTTGGCCGTAGTAAAGTGTGTCGCCCAGCACATCACCTTTTAAATAAATGGCGTTGTACACGCCGCCCACGCTGGCCAGTACGTGACCTTTGGGAACCAGAGCCGGATACATCGTCACCTGCACCGGCGCGCCCTTGGCGGCTTTCACAGTGCCGAGCAGCTTGATGCGGTAACCCAGTTGATCGGCGAAATCCAAATCCTCCGGTGTGATGTGCCGGATGCCCTCGGTGTACACGCGCCTTGGCTTCACCCAAAACCCATGCGCAAGTGAAGCGAGGATGCCGACCTTGTGCGCAGCATCGTGGCCGTCCACGTCGGTGGATGGATCCGCCTCGGCAAAGCCCTGCGCCTGCGCCTCGGCCACCGCTTCGTCAAAGCCCATCCCATTCTCCTGCATTTGCGTGAGGATGAAATTACACGTGCCATTGAGGATGCCGTACAGCTCGGTGACGCGATTGCCGATGAGCCCTTCGCGCAGCAGTTTAATAATCGGAATGCCGCCCGCCACGCTGGCTTCGTAATACAAATTCGCCCCGCTCTTTTCTGACGCAGCAAAGAGCTTTTCGCCGTGGAATGCAAGTAGCGCCTTGTTGGCTGTCACCACCGGTTTACCCGCGCGCAGGGCGGCGAGCACCACGTCCTTGGCCGTCGTGGTTCCGCCCATCAATTCCACCACCAGATCGATCTTGGGATCCTCAACAATCTTCCACCAATCCGTAGTCAGCAAATCCTTGGGCAACTTTACCGCGCGCTTCTTGCGTGGGCTGCGCACAGCAATGCGCGTCACCTTCAGGCGCACACCCAGGCGGCTGGCCATCAGCGCGCCGTTGCGCCGCAATGCCTGCACCACGCCGCCACCCACCGTGCCGCCGCCAATGATGCCTATGTGGACCGTTTGCATTTTAATTCCCTTTTTCCTGATCACTTTATCCGTGAGGGCGCGGGAGCTTGCCCGCAATTGGCTTAATAAACAAGATTTTTGCCCTTTTGCTGTGGCATCCGCGCCCCTAAACTCCCGCTCACATGGCTTGGTACAAGCAACTCCATTGGCAAATCATCGCTGGGCTTCTGCTCGGCACTCTCTACGGCATCGGCGCAGCGAACTGGGGCTGGGGCGGATTCACCGCAGACTGGATCGCCCCCTTCGGCAAAATTTTCCTAAACCTACTCAAGCTCATCGCCATGCCGCTGGTGCTGGCGTCGCTCGTGTGCGGCGTGGCTTCGTTGTCGGATTTCAAAAAACTTTCACGCATGGGCGGCAAGACCATCGGTCTTTACCTCGCCACCACCGCCGTGGCAGTGACGATTGGTTTGCTGGTCGTCAACACCATCAACCCCGGCAAGAAACTGCCCGAAGACACCCGCGCGCAATTGCAGGAGCAATACAAAACTGATGTAGCCAAACGCAGCGAGGTGGCCGAGGAAACCAAAAAGCGCGGCCCGCTGCAGCCATTGGTGGACATGGTGCCGAGCAATTTCATTGGTGCCTCCGGCAACAACCGCGCGATGCTGCAGGTGGTGTTCGCCAGCCTGCTCTTTGGCGTGGCGCTGGTATTGGTGGAGGAGAAAAAACGACGACCCGTCTTCGATGTATTCGCGGGCCTGCAGGAGGTCATCATCAAAGTGGTGCACCTCATTATGCTCATGGCCCCCATCGGCGTGTTCGCGCTCATTGCCGACACCATTAACACAATGGCCAAAGATGACCCCTCGCAAATTCTGTCGCTGCTTGGCTCGCTTGGCTGGTACTGCGGCGCGGTCATCATCGGTCTCGCGCTGCATGCCACGGTGGTTTATCTCGGCTTGCTGAAAATTTTCACGCCACTATCGATCAAACAGTTTTTCAAAGGCATCGGCCAAGCACAACTGCTTGCCTTCTCCACTAGCAGCAGCGGTGCCACGCTGCCGGTCACCATGAAATGCGCGGAGGAAAATCTCGGGGCGTCCAAGGAGGTTTCCTCCTTCGTGCTGCCGCTCGGCGCTACGATCAATATGGATGGCACCGCCCTGTACCAAGCCGTGGCCGCCGTGTTTATCGCGCAGGCCAGTGGCATTGATCTTTCACTCGCAGCGCAGGTGACGATTGTTTTCACCGCCGTGCTTGCCTCCGTGGGCACCGCCGCCGTGCCGGGCGCGGGCATCGTGATGCTGATCGTAATTCTTGAAGCCATCAACGTCCCCGGCGAAGGCATTGCCCTCATCCTCGGCGTGGATCGCATCCTTGACATGTGCCGTACGGTGGTTAACGTCACAGGAGATTCCGCAGTGGCCACGGTCATTGCGTCGTCTGAAAATCAATTGGATCCCCCTCCGGTTGATTGATTTGCTAAAACCAACTGAACATGGCCGGTTTGAGTTCTATAACCGGAGGCGTGGGCGCGTACCCTGCCTTCCGGATGATGCCGTATCGCACCCTTCGCTTCCCCGGCAGCAAGGATGCGCAGACGATCCCATCCGTCATGGACCAGCGCTTCGGGTACCGGCAAACCCCCGGCCCCTCCCTGCAGTTCACCACCCACAGCGCCGTGCTCGGCCTGCGCCCCTTCATCGATCGCGGCCATCCCGATCTCACCTACATCAAACATCAAGCCAACCGCGGCGTGGGACCGTTTAAGGCTGGGTTGAATATATACGTTTGAAAAGTAGAATATAAAAAGTGCGGGAAGGGCCACTTTTGAATTTTGCGTTGTGCTTTTTCCTTTCTACTTTTGGCTTTTTGCTTTTTAATCGCCGCCCGTTTTACAAAACCCTATGACGACCATTATCAATATCGAAGCCCGCGAAATTCTCGACTCGCGCGGCAACCCCACCGTCGAAGCCGATGTCATTCTCGACAGCGGCACAATGGGCCGCGCCGCCGTGCCCAGCGGCGCCAGCACCGGCGAACACGAAGCCGTGGAACTGCGTGATGGCGTCAAGAAACGCTACGACGGCAAGGGCGTTCAAAAAGCGGTCAAAAATATCGAAACCAAAATCCTGCCCGAACTGCTCGGACGCGATGCCACCGATCAAGTGGGCATCGACCACGCCATGCTCGCCGTAGATGGCACCGCCAACAAAGGCAAGCTCGGCGCCAACGCCGTGCTAGCCGTTTCCCTCGCCACCGCCAAGGCCGCGGCCAACGCGCTGGGTCAGCCACTTTATAAATACCTCGGCGGGCCGAACGCCAAGGTGCTGCCCGTGCCGATGGCCAATGTCATCAATGGCGGCGCGCATAGCGATGCGCCGATTGATTTTCAGGAATTCATGGTGATGCCCACCGGCCTGCCTACTTTCAGCGAAGGACTGCGCGCCATCACCGAAATTTTTCACGCACTCAAAGGCGTACTCAAAAAGCGTGGCCTCTCCACCGCCGTGGGCGATGAAGGCGGCTTTGCGCCTGCGCTCAAGGGCACCGAGGACGCGCTCGAATGTATCCTCGCCGCCATCAAAGCCGCCGGATACAAGGCTGGGAAAAACATCCACCTCGCGCTCGATGTGGCCAGCAGTGAATTTTACGACAGCAAAAAGAAGCGCTACGTTTTCAAGAAAGGCGATGGCCGAAAATTGACTGCGGACCAGATGGTCGATTTCTACGCCAAGCTCGTCAAAAAATATCCCATCATCAGCATCGAAGACGGCTGCGATGAAAACGACTGGGCCGGCTGGAAAAAACTCACCGACAAAATCGGTGACAATGTG
>CAZJRV010000244.1:0-3952 GCA_964548235.1 uncultured Verrucomicrobiota bacterium | reverse complement strand
ATTCTTCATACCCTCGGTATCGAGGCAGAGTATTTCGCAGCGGTTAGCCACCACGTATACGCGGTTACCCTCCACCGACGGGCTGGAGCAAATGCCGAGGTATTCCCAGTCGCTCACCTTGCCTGCGCCCAGCTTGGGCACCACCAATTGCCAGAGCAGTTCGCCGGTCTTTTCATCCAGACAATACACATTACCGCGATCGCCAATGTGGCGCTTGTCGCGCGGGGTTTCGTTGTTGGTGCCCACGAACACTTTGCCGTTGGAGACGGTCGTGTTGCCGTAGCTTTGGCTGCCCAGCTTGGCGGCCCAGCGGACATTCTTGGTGGTGGCGAGGTCGATCTCCTCGGTGCCGCGCACAAACTTGCCGGGATCAAAACTGGCGGCAATGCCGCGCTCGGGTGAAAACAAGTTGCCCGTGCCATCACGGCCCCACATCGGCCAATCCTGTCCGGCTACTACCGCTGCAGGGGCGGCAGGCGCCTCACCGGTTCCCCCCGGGGCTGCGGGCGTGGTGGTTTCGCCGCCGCCACCGGGTGTGGGCGGGGTGTCGCCGTCGCTGAGCTTGCAATTGGTTTGCGTCACGATAATGGCCCCGGCCGCGAGTAATCCCGCGCCGCCCATCATGAATAAGGTTTTTGGGTTCATGTTGTTATTAAATGCGTTTGATTTTTATTGGATCAATTGTTGGTGATCGAGATGTTGTCCATGTACACGCGGTAGAGGCTTTGCGGCGAGAACCCGATGATGCCCGGCGCGCCCTTGCGGTGTGCGTTCTTGTGTTTCACTTCGATGGTCCACGCCTTTGGCTCGGGCGTGCCCCGTTCCCACGCCTTGGCGCGGATGGTGCCGGTGCCGTCGGCCGCGAGGTCCACGCGGCTCTTGAGGCGGTACCATTTCTTGGGTGACCAGCGGAACGGTACGCTTTGCTTCACGCGCTCGTGGTTGCTGCTCACTTCGAGAATCTGCTGGTTGCCAACCAGCGTGATGAAATAGCGCTGGTTCATCACGCCGATGTTGCCTTTCACGCGGCGATTGCCGTCGGTCATCACATCGGCCTCGATGGTGTAGTTACTGGAATCCGGATCGCCAAAGATGGTGATTGCGCGCTGGAACAGCACGCGGTCGAGCGTTTTGGCGAACACTTTGTTGCCGTCCATTTCGCGCACCTCCCATTTGAAGCGCGCGCCCGTCCACGCCAACGGCGGGTAGGCAAACTTCACGCCATCACCCTTGTGATCCACCGTGAGCTTGAAGTTCTCAAAATCCTGCGTGTAAGGAATCTTCGGCAGAATGCGCCCGCGCAACAGCCCGCTCAAGCCGCCGGCGGTAGCCTTGAACGCGCCTGCGCTGCCAGTATTGACGGCATCGGCAGTGATCGCGTTGTCCGCCACACTGGCATTCATGCTGGTTTTCACCTTGGCGGTAGGCGGAATGAATTTTTCAAACGTTGCCTTCACGTTGCGCTCCACCACGTTTCCGTTGGCGTCGATAGTATTTACGGTGAGCTTCACCTTTTGGCCGGGCTTGAGTAGCACATCACCGGGCACCACCTGCAAGGCCACCGGCTTTTCTAAATCGGACACGGGCGGGGCCGGGAGAGTGGCCGTCGGTTGTTGGCCGCTGGCTTTGCCGAAGCAGTAGAGCTTGGTTTTGGTGTGAATGTAAATCTTGCCGTTCCACGCCACAGGCGAGCCTAGGATGCCGCCTTCAAGCTGGGTTTCGCTGACGATCTCCGCATCGGAATCGCCGGGCTTCACCACCATGAATTTGCCATTTGGAAAACCAATGTACAAATGGCCGTCAGCATACAGCGGCGAGGAGTGAATTTGATCGTTGTTGATTTTCTTGGCGAAAAGTTCCTTGCCCGACTGGATGTCCACGCACACCAACACGCCCGTTTTGCTGACCTGATAAACACGGCCATTGGCCATCGCGGGGCTGCTGGTGAACATCGCGTGATGGTGCCGCCATTTCTCCCACGCCTTGCCATCGGCAATCTTGGAATCCTTATCCTTGAGGATCATCTGCGGCTCGCCGGGCGCGGGGAGTTGGGTGGGGAGCTTGATGCCGACCATTCGTCCTTCGTCGGAGCTGTCGATGTTTTCCTTGCCATGAATGGAAACAAGCGTGCCGCCGGAAATCACCACGGAAGAATTCACCCCTCCGTGCGAAAGTTGATAACGCCAAAGCGGCTGACCCGTGCGTACGTCCACGCACACCACATTGCCATCGCCCGTGCCGGCATAAAACACGCGGCGCGCACCCACGTTGGCGAGCACGGGCGTGGAGAACGAGCTGTCCTTCGGCCCCACACCGGGTGTGCTGGCCCAGACGGCCGCGCCGGTCTTTTTATTGAACGCCAAAAAACGGTCACGCGCCGGGCCTTGTTTACCCCAGTAACTCGTCACGCCGCGCACGATCACGAGATCGCCATCAATCACCGCCGCGCCCGTGCGGCCGTTTGGAAAGGTGAGCCGACCAAAGCGCTCCATCATCGAATACTCCCACTGAATTTTTCCGTCAGGCGAAAAACATTTCACGCCGCCATTGGTGGTCATCAAATAAATCCAACCCGTCGCCGGATCGATGGTCGGCGCGCCGACGGTGTATCGGCTGTATACCGTGTCGCTGAGGTAATCGTTGTAGCCGTGTTCCCAAATCGTTTTGCCGTCGGCTTCGTTGAGGCACAGCAACACCTCCTGCAAATCCGGCCCATCGCCGCGATAGCCCCACGCATACACGCGGCCATCCGCAATCACCGCGTGGCCGCGCCCGGCGATATCGTGCGTCCACAGCGCGTCGGCGGCCTGAATCGACTTGGGCAAGTCCGTCGCATCTGAGCGCCCCGCCTGATGCGGCCCGCGCCAATTGGTCCAGCCAGTGACCGCGGCGTGGGCGTTGAGGGTCAGGAAAGCGAGCGCTGTCAGCAGGGCAAGTTTGTGAAACTTCATTGTCATTAATCGGTATGCGCGACCTCCGGACGCACGAGCCGAGGTGAAGCACGCGCTGGGTTTCGCAGGTCCGAGAGAGTTAATGGCTTTACTCGGTGGCAAAAGCAAGGCAGAAATTGTACCTGTACGTACGATTATGACCCATCCGACTCCAATGAGCTCCGAAGAATTCAATGACGAACTACCCATCGACGCCCCCGAGCGCAAGCGCCTCCCGCTGCTGCTACGCCGCGCGTGGTACGGCCTCAACCAAGCATTTCGCCGCAGCATCAGCCACGCCGGCGCCACGCCCGATCAGTTTACCGTGCTGCGCACCCTCAGCGAAGGCGACCCCGCCGGCCTCACCCAAAGCGAGCTGACGCGGATAATGAGCAGCGACCCCAATACCGTTGCGTCCCTGCTTGAGCGCATTGAGAAAACCGGCTGGATCGAGCGCAAACCCCACGAGATCGACCGGCGTGCCTATCGAATTTTGCTGCTTCCCGCCGGCTCAGAAAAACTTGATGAACTCCGCGTCATCGCCAAGAACCTTCAGGCGAACCTCCTCGGCACCCTGCCCGAGGCCAAGCGCGAACCCTTCCTCGAGGAACTCGCCAAAGTCGCCGATGCCTGCCACGCAGCTGCCGAGGAAGCGGCACGCAAAAACAAAAATTAATTCTGTAAACTAAAAAACCGCCCCGAAGGGCGGCCCTCTTCAGAGAGGTTAATTGTTTGGCGACTACTGGGTTATTTCGTGTCCTCGCCTTTGGCTGCGCCGGATTTGTTTTCGACGTTGGGCTTGCCATCCGGTTTGCCGGTATCCTTTTCGCCAGAATCAGGCACAAGGATGGGAGCGATCACCAAAGCGATGACGCTCATCAGCTTCAGCAGGATGTTCAATGACGGGCCGGAAGTATCCTTGAGCGGATCGCCCACGGTGTCACCGACCACGCCTGCCTTGTGGGCATCGCTGCCTTTGGTGTGGTAAACACCGTCTACTTCCACGCCTTCGCCTTCCTCGA
>CAZJRV010000243.1:0-3973 GCA_964548235.1 uncultured Verrucomicrobiota bacterium | reverse complement strand
GCCGCCACCATGGTAGCCGCCGGGGTTTATATGCTCTGCAAACTATTCTTCCTTTTCTCGGACGATGCACTGGTGATCATCGGCTGGATTGGCGGCATCACTGCGGTGCTGGCCGCGCTGATGGCCGTGCAACAAAACGACATCAAACGCATCCTTGCCTACTCCACCCTCTCGCAACTGGGCTACATGGTCATGGCCGTGGGCTGCGCGGGGCCGGCGGCGAGCATGTTCCACCTTACCACTCACGCCGCCTTTAAGGCATTGCTTTTCCTTGGCGCGGGCGCGGTCATTTATGCCTGCCATCATGAACAGGATATTTGGAAACTGGGCGGCTTGCGCAGGAAAATGCCACTCACTTATCGCGCCTTCGTAACCGGCGCGCTGGCGTTGGCGAGCTTCCCGCTCTTGAGCGGCTTCTTCAGCAAAGACAGCATTCTGGCTCAAGCCTACCTGACGCATCACCCGCTGTTTGTCCTCGGCGTGATCGTGGCAATGCTCACGGCATTTTACATGATGCGCTGCGTGCTGGTGGTGTTCCATGACAAGAGCCGAAGCGACCATGCCCAGGACGCCCGCGAAGCGCCCGCCGAAATGACCATGCCGCTCATCCTGCTTTCCATCCTCAGTATTGGGTTGGGCTGGAGCTGGTTTGGCCTCCCGGATTTCCTCGCCAATACTGTTCATTGGCCGGAACTCAAAATACAGGGTGTGGACCGGGTAAACCTCATCTTTCAAACCGCCCAACCCGGTGCCACCGAGGCAGCCATTCACACCGCGCATCTGGCGGCCATGATCCTCGGCACCGTTGCAGGACTGATCGGGTTGCTTTTAGGCTGGAAACTTTATCACCGCGCCACCAGCGATCCCCTCCCCGCCAAGCTCGGCGCACTGGCGCGCGGCATGCGTGATAAATTTTATTTCGATGAAGTCTACGCCTGGCTCAACCGATGGACGCAGGAACGCCTCTCCCATTATGCCGATTGGTTTGACCGCTGGATTATCGCCGGCCTTGGCGTGCGGGGCACAAGCGGCGCGGTGGATCTCACCGGTTGCCTGCTGCGCCTCGTGCAATCGGGTAACCTCCAAACCTACACCTTGCTGCTGGCGCTGGGCCTGCTTGTAATGCTCGTTTTTTTTCTATTCTAACATGTCGCCACTCACTTACATCTTTGGTTGGCCGCTGCTGATGGCGCTGGTGCTGATGGCCGTGCCGCGCGAAAACCGCGCAGTATTTCGCTGGGGCAGCATCCTGGCCACGCTGGGTTCGTTTGTGCTGGCACTGTTTGTGTTTGTGAAATTCGATCCAGCCACTGACCTCACCTCCATCAATCGCGGATACGCCTTTGTGCAAACTGCAGAATGGATTCCCAGCCTTGGCATCAATTTTCACATCGGGGTGGATGGCGTCAGCGTCCTGCTCGTGCTCATGGGCGCGCTCGTGAGCTTTGCTGCCGCGTGTTGCGCCGGCGGCATCAAGGCGCGCGAAAAGGAATTTGCCATCCTGCTGCTGATGATGACCGGCGGCATTCTGGGCGCATTCATGGCGCTCGATATTTTCCTGATGTATTTCCTGCATGAACTGGCGCTCATCCCCACCTTCATCATGATTGGCATTTGGGGCCGCGGCGAAAACCGTGAGATTGCCGCATACAAAATCACCCTCTACCTCAGCCTCGGCGCGCTGCTCGCGCTGGTGGGGCTCATCATGATTTATCTCCACTACCAAACATTTAACCTGCCGGAGATCATCCACCGCGTTCAGTCTGACATGCCGGATCTGATGACCACCGGCCAACAGGGACTCGTGTTCGCGTTGCTGATGTTCGGCCTCGGCATTCTCGTTGGCTTGTGGCCCTTCCACACTTGGGCACCGCTCGCTTATGGCGCCGCGCCCACCGCCACGGCGATGATGCACGCGGGCGTAATCAAAAAATTCGGCTTGTTCATGCTCCTCCGCGTGGCCCTGCCCATCCTGCCCGATGGCGCGCAACAATGGTTGCCCGTGCTCGCGTGGCTGTGCCTCGGCAACCTCCTTTACTGCGGCCTCGTGGCCATGCGCCAGCGCGACCTCAATCAACTCCTCGGCAACGCCTCAGTAGCTCACATGGGCTTTGTGTTTCTTGGCATCGCCAGCATGTCACTCATCGGCCTCACTGGCGCGGTGATGGTGATGGTGGCGCACGGCCTGCTCGCCGCGCTGGCCTTTGCGCTCAGTGGGCATCTTCATCAACAGGCGCGCACGCTGGACATGGATAAACTCGGCGGGCTGCTCACCGTGATGCCCTTCTGGGGCACGCTGCTGCTGATGGCGTTGCTCGCCGGCTGCGGCCTTCCGGGCTTCGCAAATTTTGCCGGTGAAATCACAGTCTTTTTTGGCGCATGGAAAACGATGCCGCTCATCACCGGCATCGCTGCATGGGCCGCGCTGGTGGTTGGGGCGGTGTATATGCTGCGCGCGGCGCGTCAGTTGTTGCACGGCCCGCGTGCGGAAGATGCGCCGCATACAGATGATATCCCCGGCTGGCAAAAGCTGCCCTTCGCATTGTTGCTCGGCGCCCTGTTGCTATTTGGCTTCGCGCCCACGTTCCTCACCAACAAAATTGAATCCGCCCGCGAAAGCCTTGTGACCATTGTGGAAGGGTACCACAAAAAATGAACCTGTCGCTCATCAGCATTGAAATTGGCGTGGCGGCGCTCGGGGTGTTGGTGCTGTTGGCGGGCTTGTGGACGCCGCGCGAGCGCCGGACCATGCTGGGCTTCTTCACCTCCATCGGACTCACGGTGATGTTGGCGTTGTTGGTGAAACAGGGCGTGGCGGCGGAAACCCAAAACGGCTTTGTGCGCGATGGGTTGGCGGTGTTCTTCAAGGCGCTGTTCCTGTTGGCAGGCATTTTGGTCACGTTGCTTACCATGGGGTTTGCCAATCGTCTGCGCTCCGGCGGCGCGGAAGTGTACGCACTCAACTGCTTTGCGCTTTGCGGCATGCTCTTTGCCGCATCGGCCAACAGCCTCGTGACCCTGTTTGTTTCCATCGAGTTGATTACCATCACGTTCTACGTGCTCACCAGTTTGCAAAGCCACCGGTTGCGATCGCTGGAGGCAAGCATCAAATATCTCATACTAGGCGCAGCGGCATCGGGGATTATGGTGTTTGGCATCGCGCTGATTTATGGCAGCACTCACACGCTGCAATTTCACCTCATCGCCGACGGCCTGGCGGCGGGGCACATGAAACAACTGCTGCTGTTCCAGCTCGGCGCGCTGCTGTTGATGGCGGGTCTGGCATTCAAGATTGCCGCGGTGCCCTTCCAAATTTGGGCGCCGGATGTGTATCAGGGCGCGCCGGCACCGGTAACCGCGTTTCTCGCCATTGGCTCCAAGGCGGCTGGCTTCGTGCTCCTTTTACGCGTGCTGTTCACCGCTTTCCAGGTGCAGCCGAATGGTCCGCGCTTGCTGGAGCCGGAATTGTTGCTATCGATGATGGCCGCGGCCACAATTTTATTTGGCAGCCTGTGCGCGCTGCGCCAGCGCAACCTCAAGCGGTTGCTCGGGTATGCCAGCATAGCCAGCGCGGGCTACGCGCTGCTGGGCATTGTGGCGCTCAATGAACGCGGTGTGACGGCCGTGCTCGTTTATTTGGCCGGCTATTTGTTCGCCATTATTGCGGCGTTCACTGTGATATCCCTCCTCACTCCCGGGGATGAGGAGGAAGACCTCGGTATTCTCGCAAATCTTCACAAGCGCTCGCCTTTCATGGCGGTGATTCTCACGCTGGCGGTTGCCTCGCTGGCTGGCATTCCCCCGCTGGCGGGTTTCATGGGCAAATTTCTTTTGCTGCACGCGTTGATTGAGCCTACTGCCATCTTCCCGTGGCTGGTGGGGATTGCACTGCTCGGCGTTGTGGCGTCGCTTTATTATTACTTCGGGATCATCCGCGAAATTTTCTGGGGCAGCGGCCAATGGTGGACCGAGA
>CAZJRV010000242.1:0-4007 GCA_964548235.1 uncultured Verrucomicrobiota bacterium | reverse complement strand
CTGTGAGAGTGAATCCGTTATATTGAGGGGGCGATGTTGATACGAATACCCCCCCGCCCCCTTCTACCACATTCACTTTCCATCCAGTGCTACGAATGGGCCACGCGTAGGTGTTATATGGATTCGTCCCTTAAAAATAGGATCGTGGAAGAGAAGCGCCGGCCGGGACGGGAGATTTGTCCCGTTTTTGTCCCGTTGTGTGTCGTGACATGCGTCTAAATTGGTGTAGAATGATGAGCGGGGAGGCAAATGTCCGGTGGTGGTTTTCCTTTTTACGAATTACACACCGCCCCAATGGGTCTAGTAAATGCCTCTTCAAGGCTGTCGAGGGTGACGGATCACTAACAAAGGAGAATAATGATGGACGCAGAACAAACATTGCCGGTGCTGATGCGGCAGTCGAAACTATGCCACACGCTGGGGCTGGGTGTGCGGGAGCTGCACAACCTGGTACGTGAGGGTAAGGTGCGACAAATCAAGATTGGCAAGTACGCCAAGTACTGCGTGGCCGAGGTGGCCGCAGCACTGGGATTGACTGCCCCGCCAACCCGGGTGGCCATGGTGTGGAATGCCGACCTGAAACAGAAAAGCGATGAGCTGATTCAGGCTCACTTGGAGAGGTTCAGGGTGGATCTGCAATCATCGCTCGAGCATCACCGTGGAGCCATCGAATCACGGCTATGCGGGATCCAAGACCAAATCGGCCGAGTAAACACAGGTGAACGCGGTTCTGCTCCGGCACGACCCCAGCGCGAGCAACAACAGCCGCGGCCGACACGGGGCGGAGCATATTAGGCGAACCTCTCGGGCACGCCGCCCGGGCCAATCCTATACCCGCAGGGTATTCCTTTTGCAGTATTGAACCGCAACTTGGGCCACCTACCTTTCTTTTTTGTGGCCAATGTGATGACTCCATGCTCGTGCATGCGACTGAGCCACATACGGAGAGTACGACTTGCCACGTTGAATGTTGACCGGCTGTGCGGTTCAGCAAAGAACCAGGGTTTTCGGGAGGAGTTCAGGTGGCAATAAAGTAGGTATGCCGTGATGTGGGTAGGCACACGAGTCCTGCCTAATTCCAATAGGAGGCCCAAATCGACTTGCGTGTACAGATACCCCGCAACGGTGAGGTGTTGGCTTTCCATATTATAATTTATATAACAATTAGTAATGAGTTCGGCCGAATGTTGCCGTACTTGAATGCCCGAGTTGCGCCATAACCGAATCCCATTCGGCCTGCGCGGAGGGGCTGTCGAGATATCGTTCCCCGGGTCGCAGGATTTTGCTTTCGACTCGAATTGGTACCTGGGTGCCGAGATAACCGGCTGCCTCAATCATTATGGATTCAATTTGGATGACCGCATCGTTTTCGCATCCAAGCGGCACCTCAACTCCCACGGAGTCATGAAGCGGAAAGCAAACGTTATATCCTCGCTCGGTTAATTCGCAGCACACGATCCTCAGAATATCCGCGCCGTGGGCTTGGAGGGGGAAGTTCATAAACGAGCGTTCGTTTGGGTCGGGCGGCACATTAATCGGCCAGCCAAATCTTGTATGGGTCGAGCCTCGCACCCATGTGGCGTTCAATTCTGCCTTGATCCACTCAAAATATCGGCGATGTGATTTTCGGAATTTGCGCATCAACGATTCAGCCTCCCCCTCTCCCACCCCCATCAAAGTGGCGGCGCTTTGTTTGCCCATTCCATAGCTGGCCGCGAGGGTCAGGATTTTAACGTTAGAACGCAGGTCGGCATGAGTTGCTTTTGCCGCTCCACGCTCACACAAATTCATGCGATGAGCGACATTGAGATAGAAATCACCTTCGTCGGCATAGGCACCGAGTATGGAATCATCGCCCGCCAAAACCCCCATTATCCACGGCTCCTCTGCCGTGTAATCGCTGACGATCAACGCACGCCCCGGTGGCGGAGTAACAAGCCCTCGCATCCACCCCGGGCAATTCATCACAAACCGATTCGTGCTTGGGGCATTCCGCGATGTTTTGGACACGAACGGGGACAACCAGGTTCGATTTCGGCCGTCACTGCCCACGGTCAGGCGCAATTCGCGGTTCTGGCTGCGGGTTCGCATCACATTGGCCAGCGTCTTTATCCTCGGGTACATCTTGCCCTGCCGCTTCCAGTAATCTAATTTGGTATTCAATCGCCCCCCTTTTGTGCGTTCCCATGGAATGCCAAGGCGTTGGATCAAGTTCTCGAAAGCATTGAAATTGAATCCACCATCGGGGAACACTCCGTACTGATCATGTGCATTTGCAGTTAAGGCCGCCAAAGCGTCGGGCCATCGCGAATGGAGAAGCTGGTACATCGAGTTATCGAGAGGGATACCGGTTGCCTGCATCTCCATCACGGCTTTCATGTACCTGCCCCACATTAAGCAACTTGGCAGCCCGTTTGGGAGCGTGAGGATGAGTGGCGCCATTTTCGGGAGGAGTTCGGCCAGGGCGATGACGTCTGTCTCGCAGTATTCCAGCAAGGCTTGCATCTCACTCATCGAATATGGCCCGCCCTGCATGGCTAAGGCCCGCAGTTCCTCCTTTTCATTCGCGGCAAGATGCTTAAGCCCATAATGATTCAGCCCGGCGACCAAGTTTGCCTTTACGCCAAAACCGTTGGTTATGGCCCTGTGGCATACCATTAGATCCAGCACATGAGCCGGCAGCTTCCAACTCAATGCAGCGTGACATGACAGTTCGGCTACAGCATTCCAACAAATGAAAAGGGCATTCGGACCGGTCGGATAAGGGGCGTTCTTCAGGCGGCGACATTCTTCACCGGTTAGGCGCCATCGTTTGTCAGATTGCAGATCATGTGCGACACAACAGGCTACTTCTTGGGGCGCCGGTTCTCCGTCATCGTGCCTGAACTCGAAGTCGAGACACACAAGGGCATCATATTTTTCAAACATGGAAATCCCCAAATTGGGGGGAGCATGCTCCCCCCGTTTTTGTCTACTCCAATCCTTTTAATTGCTTGATGATGGAGTGGTTCAGCGTGTCGATGACCCGCCCGTCAAAGGCCCGGCTCAATGTCTGGAGAAATGTTTCCTCCGGCCATTTGGGTTCTTCCTGAATTGCTTCCGCAGTGACACAGCGATATTCGCCCAGGGACCGCGAGCTGGTGGCCCGAACCCATTTAGATTGCGCAAGGTCCGTCGCTTTGTTTGCCGACTGTGTCCATGTGTCCGTTCCGCCCGACGAGATCAGCCAGATATACAAGCCTCCTTCTCTGGTGATACACGTAACGGCACGTTTGGGTTTGATGGCTGATTCGTCCGGCAACTGTTTGGCTACGTTGGGTGCAACCAGGTACACGGTTCGTTCTCCATCGTAGTCGGTATCGAGTGTGTAAATGACACCCGACAACTCTTTTCGTGTTCTGAAGAACTGTGTGTTCGGCGGCCGTGACAAACGAGGAACCCCCGGCACTTCGATGGTTCGGATATCTCCCGCCCCATCATCGGGCAGGATCATACTTTCCCAATCATATCCACCTTGCTTTGCGGAATGGGTCGCCACCTCGTCCACTGGTGTCGTGGGCGAGGGCGACGCTTCATCCGGAACGTTTGCGTTCAGCTCCGGGTTGTTGTCATCCGGCTCCGGACTCGCAATTGCTCTTTTACTCATTGTCGCCTCCTTCGTTGATGCCATGCATGAGCGACTCTTGAACAATCCGCTCTAGGTCTTCCCTCCGAACGAAAGTCGTCCCTCCAACTTCGACAGTCGGAACAACGCCCTCCTTCCGCAATCCCCAGAAACGACTGCGACTGCAACCCAATAGCCGGGCTGCCTCATTCATATTGTACAAGAGCGGTTTAACCCGCCCTTCATACGGGTCGTACTTTTGTTTCCCCTGGGCTACTTCGGCGACCGTCGAAACCAGTTTTGCAGGGATGCGGTTTTTAAGTATGGCATCAATAACCACACGTCCTTTATTTGTCATTATTTTCCTTTCTCCCACGAGCATCATCGCGCGATGGGTGCGGTT
>CAZJRV010000241.1:0-4007 GCA_964548235.1 uncultured Verrucomicrobiota bacterium | reverse complement strand
CGCGCCTTCATCTCATCCTCGAGGGCACCGGCCAGCTCCAGCCGGACGGCGGTAAAGCCAGCTGCCTTGAGCGAAGCAACCGGCTGCCGCATTTCGTCAGGTGTACTCAGCCGGCGCTTGCCGTTTACCTCCTGGTCAATCGTAATCGACGGACAGAGCCGCACCCGGCATGGACCGCTTTCCTCTGTGAGGTCGAGCAAGGCTGCCTGCAGGGCGATGACCAGTGCTGATTTTCCCGGGCCCTGCCACATCGGGCCGAATCCTTCTCTGTGGAACAATGCATTCTTGCCCAATCCAGTTACGGGTTGGGCATGGAGTAATTGCTCGGCAGTCTGCCCCATGACGGTGTGACCGACCCCAACGGCCCGCATCGAAGGGTCGGTCAGAAAGATATCTTTCTTATGATCCTGTTCGGCATAACGGTTCACCAACCGCGCAAGTGTCTCT
Organism: uncultured Verrucomicrobiota bacterium; assembly: GCA_964548235.1. Taxonomy (GTDB): domain Bacteria; phylum Verrucomicrobiota; class Verrucomicrobiia; order Limisphaerales; family UBA1100; genus JACNJL01. The sequence goes on along the minus strand of CAZJRV010000241.1, from coordinate 3,560 downwards.
TCCGCATTCTGGGCGGGCAGACCGAAATCAAGATAATCCCCATAGCCCTTAGCTCCGCTCCGCGTCGTCAACCGGATGACCCGCAGCCGTGATTCAGCTTGCGATTTCGGTTCCTTAACGGTCAGCAGATCCATCGCCACAATGTCGTCCTCTGACGCTGCCCGGGCTTCCTGCAGGTTTAGGATCGAAAGTGCAGGCAGCACCATCATGACCAGACGAATACACCAACTTGTTCTTTTCATAACTTTTTCGATCTATTGCTTGAACATTCCGTGCCGCCGCGCACGCTCACTTGTACACCCGGTGCCTCTTGTTCCCGCCCGAGAGCAGGTAAGCCACCAGGTCGGCCAGCTCCTTCTCGTTGAGCGCGTTGATCAGCCCTGGGGGCATCTGCGAGACCGGCGAGGCGGTCACCGACTTCACGTCCGCCTTGGCCACCTTCACGGGCTTGGCCTTCGGATCGTGCGTGAACACCAGCAGGGTGCCGGCGGCGTTGTTCGGATCGTTGTCCACCACCAAGCCCATCAGCGTCGGGTCGGTCTTGCGGGCCACCATAGACGAGCCGAACTGATCGGAGATCGCCTTGGACGGATCGATGATCGCCTCGAGCAGGTTCTTGAGGTCCAGCTTGCCGCCGGCGCTGGTCAGGTCCGGCCCGATCGCCCCGCCAAAACCCCCAAGGCGGTGGCAGGCAGCGCAAGCGGTCGCGAAGAACAGGTTCTGCCCGTTCTTGAAGTTCCGCTTGCGGAGCTTGACCTTGTTCACGGCGGCCACCGCCGTCTTCAGCGTCCAGGCCTGGCCCGGGCCCTTGGGCGGGGTGATCTTGAAGTCGGGCTTGCGGTTCAGGTCGATGCTCGAGAGCGTGGTCAGCGCGATCTTCTCGGCCGGCGTGCAATTGGCCAGGGCCTCTTCCCGGATGTTCACGAGGTAGTCGGCGTAGCTGGCGCCGCCGGGCTTCTTCGAAGCCTCGATCAGGTACCCGAAGTACGCCTCGCGCTGCTTCAGGGTCCAGCCGGTCTTGAGGTTCCGCAGGACAAACGCGAAGTGCATGCCCTCGGTCGGCGGCATGTCGGCGAGCATCGAGGAGGCGCGGCCTCCGTACTGGCTGTTGCGGCTGAGCGTGGTGGCCCAGTCCGGCAGCGGCTGCTTGGGCAACTTGGCGATGTGGTCGAGCACGCGGGCCACCAAATTCGGGGCCTCGAGGTAGACCAGCACGCGGGCCAGCTCCCGGTTCACCAGGCGATTGGAGTCGGGGAACAGCGGGTCGATCTTCGCCAGCAGCATCTTGCGCTCTTTGGCGGTGGGACGCCCCGCCGCGCCGTTCTCGGGGTCCGGGCCCTTGCCCTCGGCGTCCACCGAGAGGCGGGCGTAGGTCAGCGACACGGCGCGCAGGTACTCGAGCTTCTGTTCGTCGGGGAGCTGCGCGACGTCGATCGAAGCAAGGCTGGCGATCAACTCCTCTCGGTCCGACGGCACGCCCTGCCTCGCCAGCGCCACCGCCGCGTGAATTCGGGTCCGATCCTTCGCGGGCGACAGGGCCCGGCTCCGCCACGCGTCGACGGGCTGCGACTCCACGGCGATCCGCGCCGCGTGCCGGATCCAACGGTCCTCGTGATCCAGATACTGCCAGGCGGTATTCACGGCCTCGCCGTGCTTCACCCCGTGGAAAGCCTCCAGCGAACGACGCAGCTTGTGCAGCTCGCTGAGGGCCACCTTCGGGGCAGGTGAGTCGGTCGGCTCGTCGCCCACGTAGACGATTCTGTACAGCGCCGACTGGATCCGCCGGCCGCCAATGACAAAATACATCGCCCCGTCGGTCCCGATCGCCGTGTCGGTGACCGGCAGCGCGTCGGCCGCGGCGAACTGCTCGATCGTCGCAGAGTACCCGGCGCCCTTCGGGCTCAGGTGCGCCGCCCAGATCGTGCCGTAGGTCCAGTCCAGAAACAGCAGGGCCTCTTTGTACTTCGCCGGGAACTTGGCCTTGTGCCCAAAGACCACGCCGGTGGGCGAGGCGGGGCCGATGTCCACCACCGCCGGGACGCTATCGGGAAAGTACGCGGGCCATTTGCCCGAGCCGTGGCGCCAGCCGTGGTCGGCACCGCTCGCGGAAAAGTTGATTCGAGTCGGCCGATACCAGGGCTGTCCGAAGTCCCACTCCATGTCCGCGTCGAAGGTGAAGATGTCACCGGCGCGGTTCTGAGCGATGTCGTACTGGTTGCGATAGCCGATGGAGATCAGGCTGCGGGTCTTGGCGTCAGGCGAGATCCGCGCCACCCAGCCGCCGGGCGCCAGCCGCCCGCGCGCGTGCCCCCTGCCATCGGGCTGACGCGGCAAGAGCAGGTCTTCGGCCCAGTTCGGCGGAACCCGGTGGTGCGTGATGCCCGGCGGCACGCCCACGCCGTTGCCGCCACAGATCAGCAGGTGCTTGCCGTCGAGGTCGGGGAGCACCGCGTGCGGGCCGTGCCCGCCGGCGCCGACCAGCTTGAAGAGCTGCTCGGGCTTGTCGTAGCGTCCGTCACCGTCGGAGTCGGCGACCCGCCACAAGCCGTTGCCGGCTCCCATGCGCATCACGTAGAGCGACTCGAAGGCCACGCACATTCCCAGAGCGTTGCTGATGTCCGCCGGCACCTTCGAGACCCGGGTGCCCTTCTGGCCCTCCCCGATCTTCGAGGGCCACACGCGGTACAGACCCTTGTCTTTCTCGTCGGAGACGAACAGCGAGCCGTCCGGGCTCGAGCACATCGACACCCAGGAGCCCTGCGTCTCGCGGGGCACGGTGTAGACCAGCTCAACCTTGAAGCCCTCGGGAACGCGAATCTTGTTCGGGGGGACGGTGAGGACCTTGGACTTGACTCCCGCGGACGCCGCCTCCCCCAGCTTCTTGAGCCGGACGTCCTTCACCCAGACCTTCATCGGCTTGTTACTCACGTGCAGCTGAAACGCCAGCACGCCCTTGCGCGTGTTCGTCTCGTGGAGGCTGGTGACGTCGACCGTCACCTTGCCGTTCACCTTGTGGATCACGCGGTTGCCCTCGGCGTGAATCTCGATCTCGTTCCACGCAGCGGTGTCCGCCTTGGTCGGCCCCTCGGTCTTGCCGACCACCTTCTTCTTGCCGTCCTTGGACACCTCCACCTTCTGGCCGCCCTTGGCGATGATGCCCAGGCCGGTCTTCTCGCTGTAGAGCATCCCGTAGAACTCGGGCTTGGGGTGGATGTCGCACTGATTGCCCGAGACGTAGTGCTTGGCGGCGTCGTCCACCTTTGCGCGGTATTGGATGCCCGAGTTCCCCCCGGCGAACTTCATCTTGAGCTTCAGGACGAAGTCGCCCACGTCCCCCCCCTTCCAGATCAGGAAGGTGTTGCGCTCCAGCTTCACTTGGGTCGAGCCGACGATCGCCCCGTCCTCCACGGTCCACAGACCCTTGCGTCCGTCCCAGCCGCTCAGGTCCTTGCCGTTGAAAAGGGATTCGAAGCCCTCCTCCGCGAACGCGGGGCCGGCGCCGTTTGGATCCCACCAGTCATCCATCCTGGCCTGGAGCTCGGCCACCCGGGCCGCATGCT
>CAZJRV010000240.1:0-4038 GCA_964548235.1 uncultured Verrucomicrobiota bacterium | reverse complement strand
CTAGGTGATTACGCCAGTAAAGAGGCACAGGCCGTTCAACGGGCTTACCCGCAAGAGCCGGCCGCATATCCACTCCGTCAATGACCCGACCCTTCGGGAGTTCGCTGCCGACAATGGATAATATAGTGGGGAAAAGGTCTGAGCCAATCACCGGCACACTGCTGATGGTCCCGGGCTTGATGTGACCGGGCCAGCGGGCGATGCCCGGCACGCGAATACCGCCTTCATGACTCCAGCGCTTGCGTCCCCGCAGGCCTCCAGTCGAACCACGGGTACGCCCCTTGGTTCCCGCTCCTTCGGGGCCATTGTCAGAAGTGAAAAAGACAAAGGTATCCTCCGCCAAACCCTGCTCGTCGAGTTCCTTCATCAGCACGCCAAAGGCGTGATCGAGCTGAGTGATATTGCCGTGGTGCTGACGGATTCCTTCATCATCAATATCCGCGTAGGGCTTCATGAATTCCGGTGCTGACTCAATGGGTAAGTGCGGCTCATGAGTCCACACAGTAATAAAGAAGGGCTTATCCTTGTCGCGCTCCTTGCGTAGCCATTGGGTAGCTTCCTGTGCGGCGATCACCGCCGAGGCACCTTCAATCACGCCAACAGCCTTGCCGTTGCGCACAAAGTTCTTGGGGTTGATATGATGAGGCGAGGCATTGTTCTGGGTGGCCAACCACCAGTCATAGCCGTGGTCATTGGGTTGGGGATGGCGCGGATCATTAAAGAATCCGTTGAGGTGCCATTTGCCCGCATGACAGGTGGTGTAGCCCTTTGCCTTGAGCACCTCAGGAATGGTAATTTCACTGGTACGCAGATGCACCTGATGGCCGGAGGGAATCCATCGCCACACCCCGTTGCGGTAGGGAGTCCGGCCGGTTAGGACGGAGGAACGCGAGGGCGAACACACCCCGCAAGCCGCGTAGCATTGGGTAAGCCGCACACCTTGGCTGGCAAACTTGTCCAGATTGGGCGTCTTAATCCGGGGATGACCCTGCACACCAAGGTCACCCCAACCCTGATCATCAGTCAGGAAGATCACAAAGTTTGTTGGCTTATCCTTCGCTTGAAGGTCGAAGGCAAACCCCATCCCCACCACCGCAATCATCAAGAGAATATGCTTCATGCCCGTCACCCTACGCCTCGCCGGCTCTGGTGTAAATGCTGTTGGGGGGAGGCAGCGGAAGGGGTGGCTACTTCAGCAGCTTCGGATTCTTAGAGATCATGTCCTCGGCCATTGCCTTGCCTTTGGAAATGTCGTCATCTGCTACTAATTCGTGAAAGGTGCTAATAACTTTCTTGGCTGCCAGATCCCCATTGGTCACTGCAATCCAAACCCACGCATAGGCGGTTACATAATCCTTAGGCACTCCTTCACCAGAGACGTAAAGGCCTCCTAACATCCATTGCGCTTTTGAATGTCCCTGTTCAGCTGATTTGCGATACCACTTAGCGGTTTCCTTGAAATCCTGTGGCACGCCTTTGCCTTTGTTGTACATATCCCCCAGCTCGAACATGGCCCGCACATGGCCCTGTTCAGCCGCTTTTCGGTACCACCTCGCCCCTTCCTTATAGTCCTGTGGATATTCTGCATACCCATTGGCGTAATGTTCCCCAAGGCTGTATTGCGTCTCTGCATCTCCCGCCTCCGCTTGCTGATCCATGGTTGGTGCTTCTGTCCCACATCCAACCAACCCCACCACCGCAATCATCAAGAGAATCTGCTTCATGCCCGCGACTCTACGCCTCGTCGGCTCTGGTGTAAATGCTGTTAGAGGTTGAGGGAGAGGCCGAAGGGGAGTTCGTCCTTTCTCTAGCTGTAGTAGATTCTACAGTTGGGGAAGGCCTTCGGTAATTCAGCCCCGGACGGGTTGATGATTTTGGTGTAGTCCAACTCGATGATGGTGAGGTTCTGCATCTTGGCAATCTCCAGCCGGCTCAATACTTTCAACCGGTTGCGGCAGTAGACTTTTAGCGGCGGCCTGCAGTTCCTTAATTTCAAGGCCGGTCAATAGAATCTGCCAATCAGTTCGCCCAAACAATTTTCCCCCGCGCCAAAGTGAGGGATATTCTAAAAGCGATCTGGATTCAGGTTCGACCATTTTAGTTCACTGTAAACTGTAGAATCCGTGCGGACGTGCCCTTACTCTTCGGATTTGATGTTTCGCTTAGGCGAAGGCGGGCGGTGTGTTGGCCCGCCTTGAGGTCGGCCGCGAACATCACTGTTCGTGGATAATGCAGCCCGCGGCTGTGCCGGTGATACAAATCAATGCGCTTCCATTCGCCGCCGTCGATTTTCACTTCCAATGCACCCGCATCCGGCCCGGCCAAGACATACGCGCCCAGCGCGCGCCCGTTGAATCGCACCACGGTTTCCTTGCCCGCATCGTCGGCCGTCAGCAACTTCTTTCCCGCAAAAGGATCGCTGCGAAATTGGCCGGGGATTTTTTTCCAATCCGGCACATGCCATTTCCAATTTTCATTGGCCGATGCCGCCGGTGATAGGAATTTGCCTCCAAAATAACTCCCCGCATCCAACGGCCGTTTCGGCAGCGGATGCGCCACGGGCTTTGCGATCGGCGCCTTTTTCCAAGCTGCATCAAGCAACCTAGCAATCATCTGCGCCGCAATCGAGTTTCCGGCGGGCTTGGGGTGGGTGCCGCCAAACTCCTTCCATGTAAGCGTGCCCGCATCGATGCGATCAGCAACTTCGCGCGCGAGAAAAATACTGGAGACGTTGTATCGCTTTAGAACCGTCTCGTGCGCTGCAATCGCGAGCGGCACTTTGCCCGCGGCGAGTTGGGCGAGCATGCCGGGATTCACAAAATGCGTCACCACGATATCCATATTCGGCTGCGCTGTGCGCGCTTGGCGGATGATGCCCTCCAATCCCCGGATGCAATCGCGCCGCGCATGGGTCGCGTCCTGGTCATCGTTCACGGCGAACTCGATGAAAAACAAATCCACCTTCCCTTTCGCCAGCACCTCCGACCGCAGGCGAAACGCGCCGGTCGTTGAACACGTCGACGAAATCCCTGCATTGATTAATTCAAACTTCGTTTTTGGAAACCGCTTCTGCAACCACGCCCCCACCATCGGCCGATAGCCATTCATCTGCGTGATGGATCCGCCCATGAACGCCACGCGGCCGGTTTTGTTATCCGAAAACTGAAGCAACGAATTAGCATAGCTGCCCCGGGCGATGATGTTGCGGTTGGCCAGGTCTTCCGCGTCCAAGGCGAACGCCCCAATGATGAAACACCAAAGAAATTTCATGGCAAGCTCAACTTACAATTTCGGAAACGACGCTTTCAGATCCACCTTGTCGCCCAGCTCTTTTTGTTGCGCGAGCAGGCGGACGAAGAGTTTTTTTACCCGCGCCGCTTGCTTGGCGTCGTTGGCAAGATCGTTCTTCTCAAAGGGATCCTCATCGATGTGGTACAGGCGCGCCTTGGCGATTTTCGGGTACACGATCAGCTTCCAGCCATCGATAGTGACGCTGCGTTGCAGGCCAAGATAGGCACCGTGGATGGCGTCATAGGCGTGCCGGTTAGTCTTGCCCTTGAGGATCGGCAACAGGCTTTTGAATTCCACCTTGTCGGCAGGTTTGGCGCCGGCGAGTTCGAGTGCGGTGGGGTGCACATCCTGCAAATACATTGGCGAATCGTTTTTGGAACCGGCCTTAATTCCCGGGCCGACGGCAATGAAGGGCACGCGAGTGCTGTGTTCGTACAGGTTTTGTTTGCCGAACAGACCGTGACGACCGACTGCGAGCCCGTGATCGGCGCTGAAAAAAATGTACGTGTTTTCGGCTTGGCCACTTTTCTCTAGTGCATCGAGGATGCGGCCAATCTGCGCGTCCATGTGCTCGATGATCGCGTAGTACTCCTGCCGATGCACTTTCACGGCGTGCTCGGTGCGTGGCATCGGAGCAAGGCGTTCGTCGCGCAGGCGGTGCGGGTTGCCGATCTGATCCTTGTAGGGATACATCGGCAGATAATTTTCGGGCAGCTTGATGCGCTTGAGGGGATACTTGTCGATGTA
>CAZJRV010000239.1:0-4072 GCA_964548235.1 uncultured Verrucomicrobiota bacterium | reverse complement strand
CGACATCCCGCATTCGATTTATGAAATCGACGGCGCGCGCGATTGCGCCATCGAGTTTCGCAGCTTCTCCAAAAACGCCGGCTTCACCGGCACCCGCTGCGCCTTCACCGTGATTCCAAAAGAACTTACCGGCACCGACGCCGAAGGCAACGCGCACAGTTTGCACAGTTTGTGGTCACGCCGCACCGCCACCAAGTTCAACGGCACCAGCTACCCTATCCAAAAAGCCGCCGCCGCCGTGTACAGCGACGCGGGCAAAGCGCAAGTGCAGGAACTCATCACGCACTACATGGGCAACGCCAAAATCCTGCGCGAAGCCGCCAGCGCTGCCGCCTTGGAAGTCTTCGGCGGCACCAACGCCCCGTACATTTGGCTGAAAACCCCCAACGGCGCGCCGAGCTGGGACATCTTCGACCGCGTCCTCACCGAGGCCGCCGTGGTCATCACGCCCGGCGCGGGCTTCGGCAACGCCGGCGAAGGCTACTTCCGCATCAGCGCCTTCAACAGCCGCGCGAACGCCGAGGAAGTCGCCGAGCGGATTGGCGACATGGCGTGGTGAACTTCAGCGTTCTTTCGCCAAGTCAAAACACGCCACCCCGTTGCCCATTCGCAAAAACAGCTTCCCGCGGCTGAGCACCGGCGAGGGGCACCACATGGCGCGCACGCGTGCTTTGCCGATTTCGTAATGCGCCAGCGGGTCGGCGCGTAGCATCACCAACTCGCTCCCTTTTTTCTCAAAAGTGAACAGCCGACCATCGGCGATGAAAGGCGAGGAGATGTTGCTCTGTCGTTTCTCCTTCCACTTCACCTTGCCGGTTTCCATCTCCACGCACATTTGAGTGTCTCCACCGGCGTGGTAAACAAAGCCCTTGTAAATCACCGGCGTAGACTGCGTGCGCCGCGCGTCGAGCGGGAAGTTCCAAAGCACTTTCGCGCCCGTCGGCGTGATGCGATACCCGGCCAAGCCAATCTTTTTGTCGCGGCTGTAGACCGCCATGTGATTCCCGGCAAGCGCGGGGGTGGAGTCGCCGCCGCCTTTCACGCGCCAAATCTCCTTGCCGTCAGCGGGGTTTAGACAGACCACATCGCGGCTGGAATTAAGGAGCAGAAACTTTTTGCCGCCCGTTTCCCACATAACCGGCGATGAATTGCCACCGCGCACTTCGTTATTTTCCCAAACTACTTGGCCGGTCTTGGTGTCCAGCGCCAGCAGTTTGCCAACCATCACGAATGCCTTCCCATCCGCCACGAGAAATGACGATGCTCCGCCTTTGCTTTGCAGCTTTGCGGTCCACACCGGCTTGCCCGTCACGGCATCTACGCAGTACGCCTGTCGGCCGCCGAGGGCGAAGACCTTGCCATCAGCCACGCACGGCGTACTCGAAGACCGTCGACCCGTTGGCTCTCCGGGCGCCTCGGTTTTCCAAAGCGTCTTGCCCGTCGCTGCGTCCAGGCACACCACCACGTCCTTGGCCACCTTGCGCGTGTTCGGCACGGCCTTGACCACCTGCGCCTTCGTCTCCTCATTGAATCCCTGCGTCCCGAGCCATTTCTTGAATGCCGCTTCATCCGCAAACCGGTGCTCGCGCAGGGTGGCAAGCTTTTGCAAATCCTTGATGGAGATCGCCGACTTCCCCTTTTTGAAACGACTGGCGACCCAACTCGCCAACACCTGCTGCTGCTCCTTATTCAAATTCTCCGCCACCCATTTGTCAATCCACTCCGTCAACTTCGCCCCTCGCAGACGCGGGCTGAGCCCCATCCGGTCCTTTTCCATTTTCGCCACGAGCTTGTCGCCCAGAATGGTCACCCCACGATTGCCCAGCTTGCGCAAAACCAAGTCATCGATGGCCCGCGTCTTTGTCGGCACATCCGTGTGCCACACCAGCGCCAGGTAAACCCGACCACCCACCACCACCACGCTGCCGTGGCCGCCATCGTCATTGCTTGGAATAAATTCACTCACCCACAGCCGCTCCAGGCCCTCCTTTGGAAAAGTATCAAGCAATCGCACCCCATCGCGCACCACGCCATTCCGGTCCGGTCCGCGCCACTGGGGCCACTCGGCGAGGGTTGAGAAAGCTAGGGCGAAGGTGAAAACAACGATTCGTTTCATGGCTGAATTGGACTGGGGGAAAATACTGTCGCATTCAATTATCAATGATCATTTTTCAAGGAAGTCCCAAAGTCACTGAAAATTGATCCGTTGAGCCTTGATCATTGAAAATTGAAAATTTACCTTTCCCCCGTGAACCCGCTGCTGCTGCTCGCCCTCGGCCTCGCCATTGTCCTCGGCGGCATTCTTTGGCTGCGGCTGCATCCGTTTCTCTCGCTCATCTTGGGCGCCTTTGCGGTGGGCGGACTCACCTCCATCGACAATATCGAGAAATCGATGGCGGCGAAATTCCACGGTGATACTTTTCGCGCGACCATTAACGAACTGGTCAAGAAACGAATCGTCGAATCAAAAGAAAAGGGCGAAGCGTTTGACGAACAGGCAGTCCGCAAACAGGTCAAGCAGGAGTTCTCGGCGAGCGAAAAAGAAGAACTAAAAATTTCCGCCCATGTCAGGGCCGAAAAATACGCTGGCGAAAACACCACGCTCAGGCGCATCACCGCCGCGTTCGGTTCCACGTGCGGGAAAATCGGCATCCTCATCGCGATGGCGTGCGTCATTGGGCGCTGCCTGTTGGCGAGCGGGGCGGCGGAGCGGATTGTGCGCGGGGCGTTGTCGCTGGTGGGCGAACGCAATGCGGCGGTGGCGTTTTGCGGGAGCGCGTTTGTGCTGGGCATCCCCGTTTTTTTTGACAGCCTTTTTCTCCTGGCCATCCCGCTGATCAAGGCGACTTGGCTGAAGATCAAAAAAAATTACGTGCTGTTTGTCGTGGCCCTTGTGGCCGGCGGCACGATGACGCACTCGCTGGTGCCGCCTACTCCGGGGCCGTTATTCGTCGCGGAAGAGCTGGGCGTAAACCTCGGCACCATGATTCTCGTGGGCATGGCGGTCGGCATTTGCTGCAGCACCGTGGGTCTGCTGTACGCTCGCTGGCTCAATAATCGCATGGAGGTGCCGCTGCGCGAGACGCCCGAGGCGATGAAAAAACTCGAGGAATTGGCGCAGCGCGACATCCGTGAGTTGCCCTCGCTCGGCTTATCGCTACTGCCCATTCTGCTGCCGGTGGCACTCATCAGCGGCGTGACCATTTACCAAAGCGGCCTCGACCCCACCCAGGAGGCGCACCCCATCCTGCGCCTGCTTGGCGACAAAACCGTGGCGCTGACCCTCGCCGCCGCGGTCGCCATGCTGCTGGCCGCCGTACGTTTGAAGAACCGCAAGGCTGTGGCCGACCACGTGCAGGAATCGATGCTCGAAGGCGGGCTCATCATTTTAATCTGCTGCGCAGGCGGTGCGTTCGGCGCGATGCTGCAGCAGTCGGGCATCGGCCCGTTCATCAGCGAAATGACCGGCGACCAACCGCTGGACTTCGCGCTGCTGCCGCTGGCGTTCGTCGTCACCGCCGTCATCCGCGGCGCGCAGGGCTCGGCCACCGTGGCGATGTTCACCGCCGTGGGCATCGTGGCCAGTCTCGTGTCGGATCTCGACGGCCTTTCGTATCACCCGGTTTACCTCGCCGTCGCCATCGGCTGCGGCTCCAAGCCGTTCCCGTGGATGAACGACAGCGGTTTCTGGGTCATCAGCAAAATGAGCGGCATGACCGAAAAGGAAACCTTGAAAGCACTCACGCCGATGGCCACGCTGATGGGCCTCACCGGCATCATCGTCACCATGATTGCGGCGAAAATTATTCCGATGAATTGATTTTACATTGAAAACGGACACGCAAGCTCGCCCCTACTCCAAGAAATAATAAATGCAAACCAACACCACCAAACAAAAACTTCACAACGGCGAAGCAGTCTACGGCGCATTTTTCCGCACGCCGGACACCAGCCTCATCGAGTTGCAGGGCTATCTCGGCTGGGATTTTCTCGTGCTCGACGGCGAACACGGCACCTTGCAGCCGCGCGATATTGAGGACCAATGCCGCGCCTGCGAACTGCGCGGCATCAC
>CAZJRV010000238.1:0-4096 GCA_964548235.1 uncultured Verrucomicrobiota bacterium | reverse complement strand
CGCTGGCGTGCGCCTTGGGCGAGGTGTTGCCACGGGGGGTTGGCGAGGGGGAGGCACTCGATGCGTTTGAGGATGGCGCGGGCGGCGCGCCGGTCGGCGGGGGGGGGGGCGTGCCAAAGATCAATCATGGCGTATTTTCCACTGATGACCGTTTCGAGCGCGGGCTCGGCGGGGGCCATGAGTTTGTTGAGGGCGCTGCTGACGAGGCCAATTTTTTTGCGGAGCTCGGGCCAGTGGCTTTCGCCGAAGGTTTGACCGAGCAACTGGATGTCGCCGTCGGTGGAGGTTTTGTAGCCGGTGAGAGCGGCGAGGAGCGTGGTTTTGCCGGATCCGTTGGGGCCGAGGATGACCCAGTGTTGGCCGGGATCGATGCGCCAATTGATGCCGTCGAGAATGGTGGTGTCGCCGCGTTCGAGGCGGAGGTTGCGGACTTCGAGAATGGGGCGGCGTGGCACGCAGGGCTTTTAACGGGCGAGAGGCGCGCGGCCAAGCGAAAGTTTCGCTTGCGGGTGGGGGTGCGGTTGCTAGGCTGGTGGCGGAACCATTAGATATGAAAAAAACCATACTCTCTTCACTGATCCCCGTGCTGGCGATTTCCGTTTTTGAAACGAGCGCCGCGGATAAGAACCTGCCCGGTTACACGGATACACCAAAGATCCCAGGCCAAAAATGGCGGGTACATGACGCAAACCGGCCCCGGCCAAAGGTGGTAAAAGTGGGAGCGTCCAAGACTCTCGGAGCGAAGCCGCCCAAGGGTGCTGTGATTTTGTTTGATGGAAGAGACACTAGCCAGTGGAGTCATAGCAAATGGAAAGTGGAAAAGGGCTATATGGAAGTGACGCGTGGTTCCGGGCAGTTGAACAGCAAGAAAAAGTTTGGCTCAATTAAGCTGCATCTTGAGTTCGCCACACCAAAGGAAGTGAAAGGGAGCAGTCAGGGTCGCGGTAACAGCGGCGTGTTTTTTTGCGGCCAATACGAGGTGCAGGTTTTGGATTCGTACAACAATATTTCCTATGCCGACGGCCAGTGCGCGGCGATTTATGGGCAGCATCCGCCGCGCGTAAATGCGTGCCGTCCTCCGGGCGAATGGCAGACTTATGACATCGAGTTCCGCGCACCCAAGTTTGGCAAGGACGGCAAGGTGACGCGCCCGGCAATTGTGACAGTGATTCACAATGGCGTGAATGTGCATGACAAACGGAAACTGATCGGCCCTTCGGGCCATAAGAGCGTGAAGAAATATGTGAAGCATGGCCCCGGTTCCATCGGCCTACAAGACCATGGCAACCCAATGCGGTTCCGTAATATCTGGGTGGTGGAGTTGGAAGATTGATTATAGAGGTTGATCGTTTTTGAAAAGGCGGGGCCGGGAGGCCCTGCTTTTTTCATGCCCGATGTACTGGAAATTCGCCCGGAGGGCGCGAGGATTATCGGGGTTTAGCAATCATCCGCATGCGTAGAATTTCCTCACAATTCTCCCATTGTTTATAGCTCTTATTTGACGTGGACCCTTCAGTGACCGTAGGTTGTGGCGGCACGTTGCATGGCTGTTAAAGACGATTATCTGGTTGATACCCTCATGAACATGGGGTTGCTCGACAATGCCCAGTTAGATTCAGCGCGTCCGGCGGCTGAATCTGCCGGGGCGGGGCTGGTTGATACGTTGGTGGTGCAGAAGATCATCAACATCGACCAGATCACCCAAGCGCGCGCGATGCAGTTTGGGTGTGAACAGGTGGACTTGCGTGAGCTGCGTCCGCGCGATGACCTGCTTCGGGCCATCCCACGGCACATCGCCCGTCGTTACCAAGTTGTGCCGGTGGATGTGAATGACGAACAGCTGGTGGTGGCCCTTTCGGATCCCGGCGATATTGACGTGACCGACGGCCTCACACGCATGATCGATCATCCCAATATGATCTTCAAGGTTTCCAGTGAGCCACAGATCCGGGCGGCGATTGACCGCTTCTATGGCTCGGCTGACCAGGCGGTGGAACGAATTGTCCAGGAGTTATCCCAAACTCAAGTGGACCTCGAACAAGTGCAGGCGGAGGGCGGTGTGGTCGGCGCGGCTGAAGGCGGTGCGGGGTTGGAGATGCAGGATGACTCGGATGCGCCATTGGTCAAAATGGTGAGCCTGATCATCGAGGAAGGGTTCAAGATAGGCTGCTCGGATGTGCATATCGAGCCGTTTGAAGAGCGCCTGCGAATCCGGTATCGCGTGGACGGCGTATTGCGTGAGGGCAATGCCCCGCCGCAGCGGGTGGGGGCGCCGATTGTCAGCCGCCTGAAAATTGAATCTGGCATGAACATTGCCGAGAAACGCACGCCGCAGGATGGCCGCTACCAACAAGTGATCGATGGGCGGATCATTGATTTTCGCGTGAGCTGCCTCCCCACCATTTACGGCGAAAGCATTGTGATGCGGATCCTCGACAAAGGCGGCCTGAATCTGGGCTTGGATCAGCTTGGATTCATGCGTGAGGATCAGGAAGTCTTCGAGCGCAGCGCGCAGATGCCCGATGGCATTATGCTGGTCACAGGCCCCACCGGTTCAGGCAAAACTACCACCCTCTATTCCTGCCTGAATTTGCTGAACACACCGAATAAAAAAATCATCACTGTGGAGGATCCGGTGGAATACATCCTCTCGGGCATCAACCAGTGTCAGGTAAACAACGCTGCGGGCATGACCTTCTCCGCCGCCTTGCGCGCAATGCTGCGGCAGGCGCCAAACATCATCATGCTCGGGGAGATTCGTGACTCAGAAACCGGCACCATTGCCGTGAACGCATCGCTCACCGGCCACTTTGTGTTCTCCACGCTCCACACCAATGACGCTCCGGGCGCCATCACCCGGATGGTGGATATGGGCATCAAGCCCTTCTTGGTGGCCGCCGCCACACGCTGCATCCTCGCCCAACGCTTGGTGCGGCGCATCTGCTCTAAATGTGGAGTCTCCCACACGCTTACCGAGGGGGAATTGAAGGCACTGCGCCTCCAGCCTGAGGATGTTGCCGAGGCCATGCCCATGATTGGGGCCGGCTGCAAAGTGTGCAGCGATGGCGGCTACAAGGGGCGCATGGGTATCTTCGAGGTGCTGGAGCTGGACAACCAGCTGCAGCGGATGGTGATTGAGGAAAAACCCGTGGCCGATCTGCGAGAATATGCCCTCAAAAATAACCTGATGAAAACCCTGCGCATGGATGGCATCCGCAAGGTGATCTCCGGGATGACCACTGTGGAAGAGGTGGTGCGCACAACCACGGCCGACGAAATATAATTTTTTGCCATGCCAGAAAAAGAACCCATTTATCGTATGCCCGATCTGCTCACCCTGCTGGTGGATACCGGGTCCTCTGATCTCCATGTGCGCGTGGGCATCCCGCCGTGCTACCGTGACAGCGGCACTCTGGCCCGAGTGGAAGGGCCTGACTGTGAGCCCGAGGATGTGGAGTACCTCGTAAAGTCCATTGCCTCGGATGATCAGATTCAACAAATTCGCACCCAGGGCGGTGCGGACTTTGGCTTTGCGTTTGGCACCAAGGCGCGCTTCCGGGTGAGCGCCTTCAAGGAACGCGGGAATATGGCACTGGTGTTGCGGCAGATTCCCAACGACCTGCTCACGATTGAGCAGATCGGGCTTGATCAGGGATTGGTGGACAAACTCCTCTCCACCCCGCGCGGCATGATCCTCGTCACCGGGCCCACTGGTTCCGGCAAATCCACCACACTCGCCTCCATGCTCAACATCATCAATGAAACCGATGATGAATGCCACATGATCACCATCGAGGATCCAATCGAATTTTATCATCCTCATAAAAAAGCTGTCACTTCCCAACGGGAAGTACATGTGGATGTGCCTAGCTTTGCCGAAGCGTTACGGCGTGCTTTGCGGCAGGATCCAGAAGTGATTCTGGTTGGCGAGCTTCGCGATTTGGAAACCATCGAAATGGCTGTGAGCGCGGCTGAGACGGGTCACGTGGTTTTCGGCACGCTTCACACTACCGGCGCGGCCAAAACGGTTGACCGGATCGTGAACGCCTTCCCGATGCAACAGCAGGAGACTATTCGCATTCAGCTTTCCACGGTG
>CAZJRV010000237.1:0-4114 GCA_964548235.1 uncultured Verrucomicrobiota bacterium | reverse complement strand
CGTCCTGCTCATTCTGCACGCGATCCACTACGAGTAAACTTGCGAAGGCACGAATTTCTCCGGACTTGGGATCGGTTTCCACCCGTAAATCGCGACTGGCGCCTACAGCCTTTTTGGCCGCGGCGAGGATTGCCTCATTGATGGCCTCGGTCAGGGCCTCGCGACTGATGCCTTTTTCTTTTTCGTAAAAATCCAACAGAGCCAAAAACTCTGAGCTATTTATGCCTTTATCCATATGTTGGGGCGCCTTTCTCTGTGGTGTCGCCGGGAGGTTTCACCCCACTTGGGGAACAAAAAAGCCGGTTAAAAACCGACTTGCCGCAGCTGGCGCACCAGCCAAAACCTACCTGTCGCCGACAGGGTAGGCGGGAGGCCGCATAGCGTCAAGGTCAAATGAACCGCTTGCGGACAGGGGCTCGTGGCGGTATTCTTCAGGCATGAGCGACCGCGATGAAAACCCCAGCCCTCCTGTTTTGCCCCAGCAACCCCAGAATCCACCCCACCCGGGCGGCGCAGGGCGCTGGGTGTTTATGTTCTTCTTTCTCACGCTGGCCGGGGTGCTTTTGTTGGGGGGCTGGCTGGTGTCTTCCGTGGGTGAGGCGATGGATTCGCTGGCCGGACCCACGGATCTTTATAGCGAGACTATCGTGCGCAGTGGCGATACCACCCAGCGCATCGCCGTGGTTCCCGTCACCGGCATGATCACCAGCTTCGGCCTCAGCCCCGAGCAGAACATGGTCACGCGCATCAAGAAACAGCTCGACCTCGCAGCTGTCGATGATCGCATCAAGGCCGTGGTGCTGCGCATTGATTCACCCGGCGGCGAAGTGCTTGCCTCCGATGAAATCTACAACGCCATCGTCGAGTTTCAGAACGATTCCGGAAAACCCGTCATTGCCTCTATGGGCGGCATGGCGGCGTCCGGCGGCTATTATGTCGCCGCGCCCTGCCGCCTTATTGTCGCCAACAAGCTCACCATCACCGGCTCCATCGGTGTAATTATGCAGTCGGTGAATTTTCACGGGCTCATGGACAAGGTCGGTGTCCAAGCCGTTACGTTCAAGAGCGGGGCAAACAAAGACATGCTTTCCCCTTTCAACCCGCCCGATGCCACCACGGATGAGCAGAAGAAATTGCTGCAGGATTTCATTGACTCCACTTACGAACAGTTCATTGGGGTCATCGAGGCCGGCCGTGAAAAGAAGGGCCACCGAGCCACCCAACACGCCAAGGAACTGGCCGCCGATTGGAAGGACCATGCCGATGGCCGTCTGCTCACCGGCAGGCAGGCGCTGGAGCTGGGCATGATCGACCAGCTCGGCAATCTCGATGCCGCCATTCGTTTGGCGGAGGATGTGACCGGTATTTCCGAGGACACCGCCCGCCTTGTTCGGCATGATCCGCCCGTGGATTTCATGGGTCTCTTCCGGCTCTTTGGTAAAAGCAGCACCCCGCCCGCAGGCAGCAGCGTAAAGGTCGACCTCGGGCTCAGTCCAATCTCCCTCCGGCCCGGCTTGCCCTATTACATCGCACCCCATTTGTTTTCCAAATAAAATTCGTTGAAAAACCTCCACCTCATCCAGCATCCACTGGCACAGGCGCGCCTCGCCACCTTGCGCGACAAGGCCACTCCGCACGGGGAATTTCGCCGCGCCCTTGGCCAGCTGGGGCTCCATTTGCTGCATGAGGCCACGGCCGGCTTGGCAACCAAAGCCAAACGCGTGCGCACCCCGCTTGGCCCCGCGCCCGGCACAGTGCCGGCGCGCGAGATTCTGCTCGTCCCCATCCTGCGCGCCGGCCAAGGGCTTGTTTCGCTGGCGGACCAAATTCTCCCAGAGGCCCGCATTGGCTACCTCGGCATGGCCCGCAACGAATCCACCCTTCAACCCGAATGGTATCTGGAAAAACTCCCTTCACGTCTGGGCCGGTTTGAAGTTTTCGTGGTCGATCCCATGCTGGCCACCGCCGGCAGCGCCATCTCCGCTGGCAAACTCCTGCAAAAGCGCGGGGCAAAGCATCTTCGTTTCATTCACGCCCTTGCCGCTCCCGAAGGCCTCCGCGCCTTGCGGCGGCATTTCCCCAAGACCCCCGTTTACACCGCTGCCATCGACAGTCACTTGAATGAAAACGGCTACATTATTCCAGGCCTTGGCGATGCGGGGGATCGTTGTTTCGGATGTTAACAACCTGCATTATGCGAGGGTTTCCCCGGCGTTCCCGTCTATTTGCTTGCCCCAAGGGGTGAATTGATTAGCTTTCCCGCGCATGGCTGCCGCCCGGAAAAAAACCACCAAGAAGACCCCCAGGAGAACCGCAAAGAAAAAAGCGGCAGCCAATAAGCGTGCGCCCACGAAGAAAAAAGCTGCCAAGAAAAAATCCGGGCGAAAGCGCAAGCCCATCTCGGTGATCTCGCACATCAAGCAGCCCGAGCACGCGCGGGGTTCGTACGGGGAAAATTCCGCCATCAATCTGTACCTCAACGAGATCGGCCGAACGCCGTTGCTGAAGCCCGCTGAGGAAGTGGAACTCGCCGCGCGGATCAAGAAAGGCGATGAGGAGGCCGAGCAACACCTCATTAAGGCTAACCTCCGGCTCGTTGTAAAAATCGCCCGCGACTACGATGGCCTCGGCCTCCCGTTGCTGGACCTCATTGACGAAGGCAACATGGGCCTGATGAAAGCCGTGAAGCGGTTCGACCCCAGCAAGGGCGGCAAGCTTTCCACTTACGGCTCATGGTGGATCAAGCAATCCATCAAGCGCGCCCTCGCCAATCAATCCAAGACCATCCGCCTGCCCGTGCATTTGGTGGACAAAATTTCCAAGATGCGCCTTGCCTCAATTAAGCTGCAGGAAAACCTTGGGCGCGAACCCACCGATGAGGAGATCGCCGAGGAAATGCACCTTCCACCCGCCAAGGTTTCGCAGCTGCGCACCGCTGCAATCCGCCCCGCATCACTCGATGCGCCCCTCGGCGAAGCCGACGAACCCGATACGCTCGCCGATGTGGTGGAGGATGATCACATGCATACCCCTTACGAGGATTTGGAGGACAAGACCGTCGTCAAAATGCTGCACCGGATGCTCGACCAGATCAACCCGCGCGAGGCGGATATCCTTCGGTATCGATACGGCTTCGGCGAAGGTGGCGAAATGCGCACACTAGAGGATGTGGGTGAAAAATTCGGCGTCACCCGCGAACGTGTCCGGCAAATCCAAAACATCGCCCTCGGCCGGCTCAAGCGAATGATCACCCGCTTGGAAGATGGCGGCAACCATCACTAAAATGAATCCAGTCACCCCCAGCGACCTCGAGGCCGCCATTCGCAATGTGCCCGATTTCCCCAAGCCGGGCATTCAATTCAAGGACATCACCCCCGTGCTGGGCGACGCCGCGCTCTTTGCCGGTTCCATTGATCTCCTAGCCAACCCTCACGCCGGGGCCGGCATTGACGCCGTTGTGGGCATTGACGCCCGCGGATTCATCTTCGCCGCCGCCGCCGCCCGCCAACTCGATGCCGCCTTTGTGCCCATCCGCAAAAAAGGCAAGCTGCCGCACAAGACCATTGAGGAAAATTTCAAGCTCGAGTACGGCGAAGACACCGTGGCCATTCACGAAGATGCCCTGAAGCCCGGCGCGCGCGTGCTGTTGCTCGATGACCTCCTCGCCACAGGCGGCACCGCCGCTGCCGCCGCCAATCTCGTTAGCAAGGTAGGCGCGGAGATTGTTGAGATCGGTTTCCTCATCGAACTGAGTTTTCTGAATGGCCGCGAAAAACTCAACGGCCACCCCATCCGCTCCGTGATCACCTATTAGGCGATGTCTTCCACCGCAGTTTTTCCGCTGCGTGATTACGATCTCGCTGCCACCCTCACCTCCGGCCAAGCCTTCCGCTGGCGCGAAGTCGACGGCGCTTGGGAAAACATCATCGCCAACCGCTGGGTCCGCCTCACCGTCAAAGACAAAGCGCTCCACGCCCAAACCGCCACTCCACAAGAAAATTGGCACTGGCTCACTGACTACCTCCAGCTGGAGGTGAACCTAAAAAAAATCCTCTCCCAATTTCCCAAGGATGATCCACATCTTGCCACTGCCAAGAAAACCTGCCGCGGCCTG